>JAKSAU010000767.1 GCA_022361535.1 Desulfobacterales bacterium | reverse complement strand
GTCTCCATGACCGGTTATCGGGTTGTACCCGCCTCTCTCTTTTGCAAACCTTTAACCAGCTTCTGAGGTCCTAATGTCCTATTCAAGATATACATCCAAAATGGCAGGCCGCGTAGCGGCCGCCAGTATGGCACCCGCTTGTATAAGTGCCATATTTGGGAAACGTAATGTTCCCAAGGGTCTTCGCCCCGGCTTCCTGGGTGAAGAACTTTTTATTCATAAGAATTATGTCCAGTTCAGACCGTTCAACCCGGATATGAACGTTTCTAAAACCAACCGGAAAGGATTTAAGCCCGACGATGAAAAAACACGAGCCGATTTCATCAGGAAAAACCACATCCATTACGAATACAAAAAGAATCTCTATGAAAACAGAGACGATCTTATAGATGACATCGACAATCACCGTGTCGTAAAAGTCCCGGGACAAAAGGAACTTGAACTCGTTGATTTTAAGCCGGAAAAGACACCCCTCCAGAAAAGGCAGCAAGCGGCACAGATCGGCGCTGAATCCCGCATATATGCACAAAAGCACAATGAACGCATATCCCGTGAAAAAAGAGGGATCATAACCAAAGTCTCCCGGAAATCCTCCATCAGATTAAAGCAGTTCTTAGCGAGTATCTTGGACCTGGGCCTGTGGGTCGATTTTACATTCCCCGACGATGTCATGGTAGGTAAAACCCTTGCTGAACGCAGAGACTTTGCCAATGAATGCTTGAAAAAGCTGAAACGCTTTATCCATAAACTCGGCCTGAAGGAGATCTGGAAAAAAGAATTCACCACCCGGAAATCCGGCAAATTAAAAGGGCTTTATCTTCCCCATTACCATATCGCCCTGGCCGGACTCAGCCGCCAGCAGGAAAAAGACTGGCAGATGCTGTGTATCAAGATTTTAACCAAATGGATACAGATCATCGGAACAGACGATGACAACGCCCTGGTGGTGGCCTGCCATCGAAAATCATTCCGAAAAATCCATTGTTCCCGACAGGCCATATCCTACATCGGAAAATACTTCTCCAAAACCAATGAAGTCGAAGACGAAGACGGTGAAATCATATCTATCGGCCGCGCCTGGGGATACGCCAGGGTCTTAAAAGAGGAAATCCCGGACCCTATTCATCTGTATGTCAATAAAGGCGAGGCCATAAAAATCAGGCGATTCATGAAAAGATATAAAAAATTGAAACCGAATGAAAAATTCATCGGTGCTTATGAACAGATCACCAACGGGTATTCAACGTTCCTATTTGCCGATGAGACAACGCTTTTACGGTTTTTGATGTCGATAGGCGTGGATATCCTGCAAGACTCAGGCGTTCCATTTTAAAGGTACATTGATTGACTTATCTTCCTGGACATATTAAAGAATTCTCCAATAGCTTCGTTGGAGGTTTCTGTATGAAAGGGAATATCTATACCCGTCAGAAGTGCAAGATCTGTAATGGTCGTATGGTTCACAACGATAACCGTAATGGCTGCTTTTGCGAAAAGCATAAAAAGGAACTGGCGACTTCCCAATTTTATGTAAAATTCGGAAAGGATATCAATAAGCGTTTCCCAAATTACGAAAAGGCTGCCCGATTTTTAACGAGTCTTCGCTATGAAACCGATAGAGGCACCTTTGACGTAAGGGACCACCAGGCAAACAAGCCATTAGGATTTTGCAATTTAGCTGAAAGATATCTCGATTTTAAAGAAAAACAAAATCTCACTTCATTCCACCATATTAAAAGGTACATCATAAAAGCGTCTCTCTTCTTCGGTGATACCAATGTAAAGAACATTAAGCGTAAAGATATTCGCGATTTCTTGGATACGCTCAAAGTATCCGACAAAACCAAAAAGAATTATGCCAGCCAGCTTCACGACTTTTGGTATAACTTTTTGTACGAAGAGGAAGAAATCTTGGATCTTTCTCAACTTCCCAAATTCCCTAAAATAGACGTTCAGCTTGGGTTTAGAAAACTCGTCGATATTGATATCCGTGAAAAAATAATCGATAAGTTAAAAGAGATGTCATATGACCGGAATCCGAAAATATGGCTTGCTGTTGATTTGCTCTGTACATATAACAGTCTGCGCCCTGGGGATCTGCGTCGTCTGAGGGAAGGGGACATTGATTTAGATTATGGCGTCCTTACTTTCTGGCGTCCTACAAAATCAAAGAATAAAAAAGATCCTAAAGTCATTCGGATCAGGTTACTTAACTTCCATATTGCTGAATTCAGATCTTTAAAAAAACAATATCCTGCTGTTGATTCTGTATTGTTTTTCAGAAAGCCTGACAATGAGCCTTTTGGTATCAATCTGTTGTATAAAACCTGGAAAAAAGCCTGCAAGGTCATTGGCATTCATGACGTAGATCTCTATGGTGGCACCAGGCACTCAAGTATTACAGCAATAGCCAAGGCGGCCGGTAAAGACAAAGCCAGGAAATATTCCGGGCATTTAACCAATAAGGCTTTTGATAGATACTGCCAGATTGGCGATGATGATACTTTCGATATTTCTCAACTCATGGCAAAGATGAGAAGCAAAGCAGTCAATTTTAACAAAGTGAAAGCAAATGATGAAGGTGGGGCAAAATTATCTATATAAACTTTATTCTAACTTTTCCTTAGTAGGGATGATTATTTACAAAATTTGATTTTCAAATGATATCCTGGCGATTTTAAAAACGGTTGGAGATACTTATTTTTCAAGATGTAAATTCAAGAACAGAATAGGAAGAGATATGAAAAACTACACATTATAGGAACTCGTTTCATCACAATCTTCGGGGCGGCTAAAGGGTCTTATTTGGATATGAGGTGCCATATTAAATGAAGCATTGATGGGTCATGATTTATATAAAAAGTATTATATGTATTTCTGGCTTCGTTTTAATCCTGTTTTCGATGCCTAAAAATTTGTCTTTACTAAAAAAGAGGATGTTCCAATTGGTTGGAATTATTACGCTTGTTTCAGGATTAATACTTATTTTTATTGAAAATGAAAAGGACAAGCAAACAATTCTTTTGTTTAGAGAGGAACTGAAAAAGCAAATAGAACGTCCCATGATACCAGAAGATTTTAAAGAATTAAAAAAAATAGCAAAGAAATCTAACAAATCATTTAATCAATTACTAATAGAAATTAAGGATAGGTCAAAATTTGACGCTTCTTTAGTAGCAGCGTCAAATGGGGATTACCAAAAAGCTTTAGATGGATTTCTAGACGATGCTGCATCAAAATTAGATAAAGCGGCTAATAGCTATTTTTATGCAGGAAATATGTATTTCAAGCTTAAGAAATATAAAGAAGCTATAGAGCAATACCATTTGTCTTTGCAACACAAACCATCAAATTTAAGAGTTTTACTGGCTTTAGGAGCGGCTTTGGGTGAAATAGGACGCTATGAGAAAGCGATAAAGCGATACCAGGAAATATTGAGTTCTAATCCAGAGTTTGCTGATGCATGGTTTAATTGGGGAGTCGTTTTAGATATAAAAGAAAAATATGAATTATCAAATGAGAAATATCAGTTGGCTATAGAGGCAAATCCTTACCATTTATATGCATTACATAACTGGGGGGATAATTTGAAAGAACTTGGCAGATATGAAGAGGCGATTGAGAAATTCCTAAAAGTTATACAATTAAAACCAGATTTTTCCATTGCATTAAGTAACTTGGGTTCTATATATCTGAGGATAGGAAGATATGAAGCAGCGATGGTAAAGTTTAAACAAGCAATAAAATATGAACCCAAAAGTGCAAACGCATGGCTCTACTGGGGTATTGCTTTGGGGAGGATCGGTGATTATAACTCTGCGATTGAAAAGTATAAGGAAGCGATAAAATATCTGGATAATAGTGCTAGTGCATGGCATAATTGGGGACTTTTGCTGATCAAAAAAGGCAGATATCAAGAAGCAATCGAAAAATTTCAAATAGCGATCAAATGCAAACCTAACTCACCAGAAACGTACAATTCTTGGGGTAGCCTTCTGCTTGATATTCATGATTATGAAGGAGCGAACGATAAATTTCAAAAAGCTACAAAGTTAAAGCCAGATTACTTTTATGCATGGCATAATTGGGGATGTGGTTTGGTGAAACTTAGCAAAAAGGAAGAAGCGATTGATAAATTCCAAAAAGCATTACATTTTGCACCTCACTTACATCAAACCTATTATGGTTTTGGAAAATTGTTGTTAAGTATAGGTGACTACGAAGGAGCCGCTGAAAAATTTGAAAAAGTGATTGAACTTAAAGATGATTTTCCAGATGGTTGGATAGGATTGCGACTATCATTAGAAAAGCTGGGTAAAAAAAGTGAAGCAGAAAAAATTAAAGAGAAAGGTTTTAATATTTTATTTAAGCAAGTTTATCTCCAAAAGAATTTTAAACATATCCCTATAGAATACACAACAGAATTTGAATTGCACATGGATATGTTAAACTATAAATTTATAATTTTGGACAATACAGGTGTAACAGGCCAGTCGATAATTTGGTAGTGTCAAATGTTTTTCGTACTTTCAATTTCGGTCTCAAGTAGGACATGTTTAGGCCACATGCGCCTCCTATATTTTTATTTCCGAAGCATTCAATAAAAAGCAGAAAATCAACCGAAGCCACCGCACCACATCCGCACCACCGATCTAAACCATAAAAAAACGGGAATTCATAATGATTCCCGTAATTTGTCTGGTCGGGATGAGAGGATTTGAACCTCCGACCCCCTCGTCCCGAACGAGGTGCTCTACCAGGCTGAGCCACATCCCGACGCTGAAGACGCTATTAGATATACTAAAACAGACTAAAAGTCAATTTAGAAAATGCTTTCCTTTATAATGGTAGCCTCCCGGCCAGGTCCCACAGATACAATCTTAATTTTGACTTCGGACAACTCTTCTACACGGGCAAGATATGCCTTTGCTTTTTCAGGAAGTTTGTCATACTCAGTGATGCCTGACGTATTTTCTTTCCATCCCGGATGGGTTTCGTAAACCGGAGTACACTCTTCAAGTATTTTGATTTCTGGCGGAAAATGCTCAATGGTTTTTCCCTGGTACTCATAACCGGTGCAGATTTTGATTTCATCAAGGTCATCAAGAACATCCAGTTTTGTGATGGCAAGGCCGGTAAGGCTGTTCAGACGTGCTGAGTTCCTCAAGACAACCATGTCAAGCCAACCGCAGCGACGTTTACGCCCTGTGGTAGCACCGAATTCGGCACCGGTTTTCTGGATTTTATCACCAATCTCGTCAAAGAGCTCTGTGGGGAAAGGACCAGCTCCAACCCGGGTGGTATATGCTTTTACAATACCAATGATCTCGTCAAGCTGACCAGGTCCAACACCTGATCCGTTGGCAGCATTACCAGATACAGTAGATGAAGAGGTAACAAACGGATAGGTCCCGTGTTCAATATCCAGGTGAGTACCCTGGGCCCCTTCGAACAAAATTGTTTTACCCTGGCGGATGCCTTGATCCAAGGAAACTGAAACATCAGCAATATAAGGCAGTAGGCGTTCCCTGACAGTGATAAACTGGTCAATGACCAGTTCAGGATCCATGGTCTCTGTTTTAAAATAATGTTTGAGGTAAAAGTTCTTTTCTTCCATGATGGTTCGAACTTTTTCCTTGAACAGTTCTAAGTCTAAAAGGTCACAGAAGCGGATACCGCGGCGGGTAGCCTTGTCTTCGTAACACGGACCAATACCTCGGCCAGTGGTACCGATTTTATTCTTGCCTTTCTTCTCTTCCCTGGCTTTATCAATTTCCTGGTGGTAGGGCATGATAATGTGGGCTCGGTTACTTATCTCAAGCATGTCAGGGGATACATCAATATTGTTGTCGGTCAGGTAGTCAATTTCATCCAGAAGTACGAACGGATCAACTACCACACCGTTTCCGATATAACATTTTTTCTGCTGGATGATACCGGAAGGGATCAAATGGCTGATGATCTCTTTTCCATTTACCACCATTGTATGGCCTGCGTTGTTTCCGCCCTGGAATCTAACTACGCAATCAGCATGTTCACTAAGCAGGTCAACAATTTTTCCTTTTCCTTCATCCCCCCACTGGGTTCCCACAACAACTGTATTTGTCACGGTGTCTCCTTTTTTTTCTAAAAAAGCCTTTAATAATTGCTTTTGTTTCTTCTTCACATATACCCGATACAACTTCCGGGCGATGGTTCAACCGGTGATCAGCAGCCATATTGTATAGAGAGGCAACTGCACCCCACTTGGGATCTTTAGCGCCAAATACAATCCGGTCGATTCTGGCATGAATAATGGCCCCCATACACATGATACACGGTTCAATGGTTACATAGAGAGAGGTCTGGGGCAGGCGGTAATTCTTCAGGTGTTCACAAGCCATCCGCATTGCATTGATTTCAGCGTGGCTTGTAGGATCATTGGTTGATATGGGGCGGTTAAATCCCCGGCCGATCACCTTTTTAGTTTTATCCACAATGACAGCCCCTACCGGGACTTCATCAATCGCTTCCGCTTTTTGTGCCTCCTTTATGGCAAGCATCATGTAATATTCATCATTCATCTTCCAACGTTCACTTATATAAGCCTTTTTCTATAAGGTCAATTCATTATCATCCAGCCTCGTAAAAAAGTGGAAAAAAATCAGGGTTTCCCTGATTGATCAAACCATTTGCGCCTGATAAGTTACCTTTAACTTTCATTCTTTAAGATTAAATCAGGCAGTTGAATTCATGACAAAGATTCGGTCAGGTTTTGATCGGCGAAGTAATATCAATCGCCGTCATATAAGCATTCCAGTGAGAACAGAAAGACGCAGAGCAGAGCGTAGAAATACGTTAGAGCGCCGTGGCAAATGGGTAAGAGCTTCCAAATGGAGTTCTGTTGACCACGATCAGTTGAACAGATACTTTTGGTACTTACTTAATTCAAATTAAATACCTATCAATTTGCATTCCATTGAATAAATATCTTGAATTCTAATCCAAAGACTGTTATATATCCCTGGTTGTTTGGGCGCCCGTAGCTCAGCTGGATAGAGTACTTGACTACGAATCAAGGGGTCGCGTGTTCGAATCGCGCCGGGCGCGCCACAAACAAAGAGGCTTTCAGCGGTTTTGCT
>JAKSAU010000217.1 GCA_022361535.1 Desulfobacterales bacterium | reverse complement strand
CCTTCCCAGGTTGCAGGAAGGTTATTATAAGCAAACTCAAGATCAGGAACTATTACCTGGCTAACTACATCGGCACGGGCGCTAACTGGCCTGTGCAAATCTTCATCAGTAGCAGCCAATTCATCATGAATTACTGCTTGATTAAAAGTATTAACGAGCCAGAAATAATTTAAACCACGCAAAAATTTTGCCTGTGCTCTAATTAAATTCCTCTCTTCTTCTGTAAAAAAATCAACATCTTCCAGATAAAATAAAATTTGGTTTGCCCGGTAAATACCAATGTATAATTGAGCCCATTTATCACGCACACCTGATGATCCATCATTCCATGTTAGGTTGGTATATTTAAGATGAACCCCATACCAGCTCTCAGTTCCGGCCATATCACCCCGTAACATTTGATAGGCTAAGCCGGAGCCACTAACAGCGGGGAATTGTAATGAACTGTATAATGCATTAATTGCCTTGTTAAAATCATCTTTCGACTTCCAGAACGAGTCGGTTGTGATCGCATTCGGATTCGCTTGTTCCAGCAAATCATCTTCGCATCCACTAAAAATTCCCAGTAGGAGCGAAAAAATCAATGTATATATTAATAAACTCTTCATTGTCTGAATATTTTTAAATGGATTAGAAATCAACTTGAACACCTACTAAGAATTTCCTGGTAACAGGATAACTTCCTTTATCAATTCCACGATTTGAAACTCCATTACCTCCAATTTCAGGATCGTAACCTTCATATTTTGTAAAAGTGAAAGGATTTTGCGCAGTAATGTACCATCTCATGTTATCGATAGCACCATTAAAGACCTTTTTAGGAACTGTGTAACCTAATGATAGGTTTCTTACCCGTAAAAAAGAACCATCTTCGAGGAAGTAATCGGCACGTCCTCTCCAGTTATCATGCTCACTGCTTGTTCGTCCTGAAGGGATATCTGAATTTGGATTTTGTGGCGTCCACATGTAGTACAAGTCTTTATGGCGGCTCATTGCGTAAGCAAATAATTTAGAACCGTTGAATACCTCATTTCCATGCGAGTAGAACAGGTGAGCATTAAAATCAAATCCGTTGTACTCTGCATTAAAAATCAGCCCTGCTTCAAACTCTGGCATTCCTGAACCTGCATAAACGCGGTCATCATCATTAATCTGTCCGTCCTCATTGTGGTCAATCATGATCACATCACCAATTTGAGCATTAGGCATGTATTGTTTTACCTCATCAAGTTTTTCCTGGGTTTT
>JAKSAU010000734.1 GCA_022361535.1 Desulfobacterales bacterium | reverse complement strand
TGTGTCTCCTTCAACCATGGGATATGCCCGAAATGTATGGATAGGGTTTACGGCCATTCTCCCTGGTATCGGTTAATGAAAAAAAGCAAAGGCAGAGAAGATGTCAGCAAGCACTGATCTTGATATTTGATTTTCATATAATGTAACTAAACCAACCTTGCGGGCTTCAAAAGTCTTTGTCCTTGGAAAAAACAGCAGATCTGTGGTATAGCCCCTTTCATCAAGTTCTGTGACCTGAGTTTAGAAAAAAGGACGCCCACATGGATAACCCTGCTTTCAATTTTTTTTCGCCCAATTGCCTTGCATTTGGCCCTGGTAAAATATTAACCCTTCCGGAAATGGTTAGTCCTTTTGGGCGGAATATGGTTCTGGTAACAGGGAAATCCTCTTTCTCAGAAACTGAAGCCTGGGCAAAACTTGAACCTGAACTATCTGCAAAGGGTATTTCCCTTTACCCGGTTGCTATTGCATCGGAACCATCGCCTGAAGATATTGACTCAGCTGTTAAAAAAAACCGTGACAACCATATCGATGTAGTTGTCGCCATAGGCGGGGGCTCGGTTTTGGATGCCGGTAAAGCCATTGCCGCCATGTTGACTCAAAATGAAGGGGTCACAACCTTTCTTGAAGGTGTTGGAGAAAAGGAACATCCGGGAACAACACTACCCTTTATTGCAGTGCCAACGACTTCCGGGACAGGCAGTGAGGCCACAAAAAATGCGGTAATCAGCCAGCCTGGAAAATCAGGTTTTAAAAAATCCCTTCGCCACAACAACTTTATACCGAACATTGCGCTTGTTGACCCGGAACTAACTGTTTCCTGCCCTCCGAGTGTAACAGCAGCATGTGGAATGGATGCACTAACACAGTTGCTGGAAGCGTATGTATCTATTCAAGCCTCTCCATTAACTGATGCCTTGTGCGAAAACGGCCTTAAGGAATTTGGTCGGGCATTGGGTACTTCTGTTACAATTGATCCCAAAGATATCAAGGCCAGAACCAGACTTAGTTATGGCGCTTACCTTTCAGGCCTGGCATTGGCCAATGCAGGTCTTGGAACAGTTCACGGCTTTGCCTCTGTAATCGGCGGCATGTCAAAAATGTCCCACGGAAATGTGTGCGGAACTTTGGTTGCAGAAACCACCAAAGCAACCATTGACCTTTTAAAAAAGGAAACGCCAGGAAATCCGGCACTGGATAAATATACTAAAGCGGCTCGCCTTCTGGAGTGCTGCAAACCCCACACATCAACACAGGCTGCCTGCAACAGCCTTATCGATTCACTGTTTGGATGGACACAAAGGTTTAATATTCCAAAGTTAGGCCAATTTGAAATCACACGAGAACGTGTTAAAGACATTGCCGCTATAACCGGCCAAAAGAATAACCCGGTCCCCCTGCCCCAATCCGGCCTTGTGGATATTTTGTTGTCGCGACTTTAGTCTTGTTCACAAGAGCCAACCGGAAATTTATTTTGAGAATTTTTATAATGCCGGATAATTGTCCACATAAACTCATAGTAGGTTGTTAAAATCATCATATCTTTGTTGTGAAATTCCCATTCGAGTGCTATGAGGACTTTTTGACCTAAATGGAAAAATAGCAATGGCCCTGCCTATCAAAAATTCAAAACAACTTTCTATTTCCCCGGCAGTTGCAGGGCCTGTCCTGATGATTGGCGCAGCAGCCGTATTCACCTTTATGTCAGTACTTGTAAAGCTTATGCCCCAAGGATATACGGCTTGGCACCTGGCATTCATACGGTGCATGGGGGGAATGTTTGTGATTGTTATCTTCTTTGCCAATGGGAAAAATCCGTTTAAGGGCTATAATATTCCTCTTTTAATCACAAGGGGATTTACAGGCTCCCTGGCGTTTTTAACAATTGTTACAGCTATGCGGGCGCTGCCGCTGTCAACAGCATGTGTACTATTTTATGCTTACCCTGTATTTGCAGCTTTTTTCGGATTTATCTTGTATAAAGAGAGCGTCAATTTTAAGCAGATCTCTTGTATCTTTGTTCTCATCGCAGGGGTTGCCGTACTCTTTGATTTTGGATTTGTCGGAAGCTGGTACGGTCAGAGTATGGCCATTGCCGGGGCTTTGTTTGCAGGGTTGACAGTCACCCTGATCCGTTCTTTAAAGGCACATAACGGGGTGGTGGTTATATATTTATATTTTTGTGCCACCGGCGCTTTGCTCACACTTGTTCCCTGCATTATCAACCCGATCATTCCTTCCGGGCCGGTTGAATGGATGATGATTATCGCCATCATCTTGTCTTCCCTGACTGCCCAACTGATGATGAATAAAGGATTTCAATTCTGCAAAGGATTTGAAGGGGGAGTCTACATGTCAACAGAAACAGTCTTTACTGCTGTGGTAGGTATCTTTTTTCTCCATGAACCGGTTTCCTGGCGCTTTTTTCTGGGAGCGTTCCTCATCCTGGGATCAGGGCTTGCCCTACATCGCTTTTCCCTCAAAGAGTAAGCGGCAGACGAAATAGCAACGACTTTATGATAATCAGGCCAAAAGATGGCTATGAAATGTGACTTAGCGTTAATATCCAGGGTAATTTTCCGGCACTTGGTTGTCGTAAGCACTCATGGAATATTCATCCGAGGTTTTCACATCAGGAGCAGCTTCAAAACAGTTGCGGACGCCGCAAGCTGGACATATTTCCGTATGAGGCTGAAGGAAAACACCACAGTCTATGCATTTGTTTTCCGGCATGATTCGTCCTCCTATAAACGGTTGGTCTGAATGGCAATTTTTTGAAATAAAAATTGCCTGATGAGTCAGCCTAATTTTCATCCAGATAAAAGTCAAGAATCTTTGCCAGACTAACACAAACCTAACAATTTCAACCCCTTAAACCACTACTACACATCTACAAGAAACTGCTCTCCATCGTAAGGAATACGAACTTTATCAGCCAACTTTACTTCTGCCAGTATCTCAGACAACCCTGCACGGGTCGTAGGGCAATGATTCAGGGCTTCCAAGTGATTGGCAATCACCTGGCCTGGGGCATTCTCTACAAAGGTTAAAATTTCTTCTAAAGGCATGAGAATAGGACCGCCTATATCCAGGCTCGCACAGCCTGCCGCCACCACAGCAATACCAGGTTTTAGTTCAGTCAGTGTACGATGAACATCCTTGGTATACACCGTATCACCGGCAACATAAATTGATGGTTCGCCAGGCAATTCCAATAAAAATCCGGCGCCATTGGCCATAAGCTTGTGTACCCAGCCGTGGCCGTGCTGCGCAGGCACAGCAGTGATATTACCGCCTGCAAACTCAAGGGTCTGCCAATATCCCGGAGCGGCTGCGACCTGGATTCCGTTTTTTTCCATATAGCCGGCATCGTTAGCTGGGCAGGCCAATGGAATATCCTTTTCAAGTAAAAAGGCTTTTCCGACCGGATCAAAATGATCTGTATGGGTCAATGCCTCGATACCCCATTTCTGGGAATGGGTCACCATGCAAAAATTAACCCGGTTTAAAATAGCATCGACACTGTCAGGCAGATCAACAATTGGGTTAGGCAAAGGCTTGTGCTTAAACCGGGCAAAAGCCGGTAGGCTGCCTTTAGGGCCGAGCATTGGATCAACAAGAATAAACCGGTCCTCTGACTCAATTACAAAGGTCGCGTTGCGCAAGTGATGTATAATCATAATTTCTCCTGTAAACTAATACTTAGCTCTATTCTAATCACTTGAAAAGGATAAACCTGCTGGAACATATAAAAATAGGGAATTGGCCGCCCAACTGCTTGCAATTAGCCCTTTTAAAATCCCCTTGATGACCTTTTTCTTGTTCAATAAAAAAATCAAATACCAAGCACCGTTGCTTAAGGCCAGGGCGGCCAACGCTCGTAAATCTGCACTGAGGCTCTGCTGTCACGGAAAAGGACATCAGACGTTTTTTTGAACTAAGTTTTGTTCGAAGCCCAAAACATCATATCTTAATCATAATATGAAAAAGCCACTGAAAAAAACGTCAGTCCTTTCCGGGATAGCAGAGCCGGTGCTTGATATACATGGTTTCAGCAAATTGACAATCACTTTTAAGTGGGATAATTTAAAGCCCTTTAATTCATAGCCTGCATAAAGGGTAAACCAATGATTCAAACCATGAAATCAATTAAAAGAGTAACGTTTGAGGATTGCGATCCTTTTTCGCACTTGAATAATGCAAACTACCTGACCTATTTTCTAAACGCACGTGAAGAGCAGTTAAGAACAAACAAGGTTCTTGATATTTTTAAACATGCTGAAGAAACCGGAAACAGCTGGGCTGTCATTTCCCACACGATAAAATACCTCAAACCCTCTCTATTAGGCGAAGAACTGGAAATATGGAGCAGGATGCTCACATTCGACCCCCTAAGAAACCTGGTTGAGTTTGTTATGGTCTGCCCCCGGAAAAAACAATTAAACGCCGTAATGCACAGCGAATTCGCTTACTTTTCGATTAAACGTGCAAGACCTGTTAAGATGGAAGAAACCTTATCACAAATATTTAGCCGTGTTTCCCTGTTTCCAGATGCAGATATTTCTTCATTCAAGATTGAGGACAGAATAAAACAGATCAGGTCTGAGATATCGTGATAGACTGCAAAACCGCCTGAAAAGTCATACCGATTGCCCTGCCCCAAGGCAGTTGACCAGCTTCCTGGAATACGATAGGAAAACAATTAGGTTTAACAATTCCAAATTGTGCTATTATTTTCCAAACCATTACAAGGAATATAATCGTGATTACATCATATAATTTTGGTCGCATGACCATCGGTTCAGAGGCTTTCACATCTGATCTGATCATCTTCCCGGACAAACATATACAGACCAACTGGTACCGGAAAGCCGGACATATGCTGGAGCGATCGGACCTGGAAACCTTGCTGCCAGAGAAGCCGGAATTAATCATAGTCGGAACAGGCGCCAATGGGCGGATGAGCCTGGCCCCAGGGTTATTAGATGATCTTTCTGCAGTGGGCGTCGAAATTCAGGCAATGGCAACAGGAAAGGCTGTAAGCCTTTTCAACAAATTGATAAAGGAACAACCAGACAAAAAAATCAGTGCCTGCTTTCACTTGACCTGTTAAAAGAGATAAGACAATGCCCCAAAAAAATCCCAATGCTGATCTGTTTCGCTTTTGCCCATCCTGTGGAAAGCAAATGCTCAAGCCTGAAAGCGTAAAATCTTTTCAATGCAAGGCCTGCGGCTTTCTATTCTTCATTAATTGCGCGTCTGCTGCCATAGCTGTAATTCTGGATGATAAAGACCGGGTGCTGACAACCATACGAGCCCATGATCCTGGAAAAGGAACCCTGGACCTGCCAGGCGGTTTTTCTGAACCCGGAGAAGGCATAGAAGAGGCCCTGACCCGTGAGATAAAAGAAGAGTTGAACCTTGATGTAACATCTGTACGTTATCTTTGCTCCTTTGCCAACACATACCCATATAAAAAAGTTACTTACCCGATCACAGATATGGCATTTGTCTGCAAGGTAAAAACATTTGACACCATAACGGCCATGGATGATGTGGCCGGGTTCAAGTTTCTTGCTTTAAACACCCTGGATATATCAGCTTTTGGTATGGAGTCCGCCCGAAAAACACTGTCATTTTTAAAAAGAGATCAATCCGTTTAAAACGAATCAGCTTAAGTTTTTGTTAAAAACAAATTAGTCTCCAGGTGTATAGGCTTTTGTTCGGCTGAACTGTATTGCTTATTCACTGAAACTATGGTTTATACTGGTCCATGAAAAAAAGATATCACCGCTCCGGACACCGGAAACCCAAATCAAACAGCTCCCGAAGACGTAACCAACACCGTGAACTTACCCCGGGTGTGGATAAGGCGTTAAAAAGAACATTCAGCCAGATCGGGGTGCCTGAAAAGGCCCCTTTTAAACCTGACCCTTTCCAATTAAAAGCGCTTGAAGCCATCAAAACGTCAGACTGCCTAGTGACCGCCCCGACTGGTGCCGGTAAAACCTGGATTGCAGAACAAGCTGCCAGGACCGTTCTGGAAAATGGCGGAAAGACCTGGTATGCCACACCACTCAAGGCGCTCACAAACTCCATCCACATGGGATTTTCAAAAATATTCGGCAAGGAAAAAGTCGGCATCCTTACCGGTGACATCAAAGAAAATACCAGTGCAGATATTATCATCGGCACCACTGAAATCTTAAGAAACCAGCTTTACGACGCCATGTATACCGGCGAAGATATGTCCTGCGACCTGATCATCCTTGATGAAGCGCATTATCTTGGAGATGCAGAACGGGGCGTTGTCTGGGAAGAGATCATGATTTACCTGCCGGTACGTATTCCGTTGCTGCTCCTTTCAGCCACCATAGGCAACCCGGATCAGATTGCAGGATGGCTTGCAAACATCCGTGGTAAAGCCTGTGAAATCGTGGAAAACAATGAACGTCCCGTTCCTTTGCATCCCATATTTTTCCACCCTTCCGGCACCTTGTTCCCGTTGCTGCAACCTGCTGAACGCGGTAGGCCCAGGCTTCACAAAAAGGTATATAAATTTGTTAATTCAAAAAAACGCCCGATGCTGGCACCACCGGGTAAACTGCCAAAGTTCTCTGAAGTCCTGAAAGTAATGGCTCATTTTGATCTGCTGCCTGCCATATTTTTCCTTAAATCCCGAGCAGAGTGTGACCAGGCTGTAAAACTGTGTAACAACAAACTTTTAAACAAAGATCCAAAACGCAAGCAGGCCCTGATGGACCGGCTTGTGGAACTGACAAAGGATAACCCACATCTATCAGCCCATCCTCAAAGGCCTTATCTTGAAGAAACAGGTGCAGCCGGCCACCATCCAGGGCATCTGCCTGCCTGGAAGGTGGTGGTGGAAACCCTTATGGCCGAGGGGCTTTTAGATGCCATGTTTGCCACATCTACAGTGGCGGCAGGGGTCAACTTTCCGGCAAGGTCTGTGGTTATTCTTAATTCAGACCGGTTCAACGGCAGGGATTTTTTGTCTTTGACTCCAAGTGAGTTTCAGCAGATGGCAGGACGAGCCGGCCGCAGGGGCATGGATAAAATCGGGTTCGGGATGGTTTTGCCCGGCAAATTCATGGACATATCCCTGATCGCTAAACTGGTAAATGCCCCTCCCCTCAATGTGGAATCACAGATCAAAATTGATTTTTCCATGGTGCTCAACCTGCTGCTTTCCCACACCCCTGAGCAGGTACGCATCCTGCTGGAAAAGTCCTTTGCATCCTATTTGATTGTAAAAGGACACAACACAGGAAAAAGCGGCAAAAAAGCCAGGAAAAAATTCGGAGCCGACCTTGAACATCTTTGGCTGGATTTTATGGACCATATGGAATTCTTAATCCAGGAGGGATTTGTCAGTCCGGAAGACATTAAACCCGCGTCTTTAACTGACGATGGGGTTTGGGCGTCAAAACTGCGCATTGACTCACCTTTGCTCGTTGCAGAAGGTTTAAGGCAGAATCTTTTACCGGACAGGGATCCGGCGCTTTTGGCAGCCATCATGGGCGCTTTTGTTAATGAAAAGGAATTCAAAGATGATCCTTTATACCAGGCAGCTCTGCCAAAGCGCCTTAAAGATACTTTTCTTGACTTGCGGCACGGTCTGAAACCCTTTGCTATCAAAATGCTTAAAAAGGGGTTTCCTGCACCAAATCTCTTTATCCAGCCAGCCATCCTTATCAATGCATGGGCCCATGACACCCCATGGGATGAACTTATGCACGGATCAGATTATGCTGAAGGGGATTTTGCCCGTTTGATCCTGAGAACCGCTGAAAATTTAAGACAGATGACCAAGCTCAATGAAGACTTCCCAGTCATTGCCAAAACGGCCAGGGAAGCCATTGATCTAATCCTTAAAGAGCCTGTGGTCACCCAGTACAACTGATTATAAAAGCAATAGATATACATGATTAAGGAGAAACGATGACACCTATCATTTCAGACAAGGCACCGGCAGCCATCGGTCCTTATTCCCATGCCGTTATTCATAATGGTATGGTATACTGCTCCGGACAGATTCCTCTGGATCCGTCAACAATGGAAATCAAAGGCA
>JAKSAU010001188.1 GCA_022361535.1 Desulfobacterales bacterium | reverse complement strand
GCTGCCGAATTTTTTTCAAAAATCCGCCTGATGCCGTCTTCTTAGAACTAACGAGCCTAAGTGCTCAAATGACAATACCTTCTTTTGAGGATACTGCCGATAATTAATCTAACCGCATTATAAAGGAATATATTTTTGAGAATCCCTATAGAAAATCTTTTTGGCACTCGTTATAAATGCTTTAGATTTGTGCTTTTTTATTCCCGGTATTGCACTTGAACACGATCAAGTAATATAATACCCATCTTTGGAATTTACTCACTGGAGTATATATGAATGGCCCATAAAAATTTTTCCATAAAGCAGCTTATCGACATTGTTGAAGCAGGTGGGAGTTTCAGGACTGGGCTCAATATATATAATGCCAAAAAAGAACAGGTATTAACCGGCGACCAGCGCTTGGAAAGCGCAGATGCTTTAAAATCAATGCAGGCCGGCGGGATAACCACCCTTCCCATTAACCGGACAACCGGCGGTGGGGTATGGGATGAAAACGGCAATGAAATTCTTGCCCCTGAACCCCAGCAAAGTGAAAAAGTTCCAGAAAAGGGGTCAAGTGAACCCATATCTGAGGTCGAGAGGGCCGTCAAAGATATCATTGAAATAAAAAAAGAAGCGGATAAAAAATTTAAAAAAGCCAAGGGCTGCATCAGTAAAGTCATCGATGATATCAAAAAAACCGGTGGTGAATTTGATTATGGCCAGGTCGAAGAGACGGTAAGTGATCTGCTGGATTTCATGAATCAGGATGACAGTGCCTTTTCGCATCTGACACGGGAAATTTTTACCTACGACGATTACTTGTACAACCATTCCACAAATGTCTGCACATTTGGCACACCAGTCATCAAACGGTTTATTGAGCAATTCGGGGAAAAAACTGGATGTAATTACCATGACAAGATGCAGAATATATCAATTGGGTATTTTCTCCATGACATTGGAAAGGTCCTGGTCCCGGACGAGATTTTAAATAAAAAAGGCCGCCTGACTGACGAGGAGTTTGAAATCATAAAAACCCATTCTTATGAACTGGGTGTGAAAGTATATGAAAAAAACAAATTGTCAGACCCTTTTGTCCTGGATAGTGTCAGGCTGCATCATGCAGCGGTTTACGATGATGAAGGCCGCACTTATCCACATGCTTCTCCGGAAGAGGTTCCGGCCTATGTTAAAATTTGTAAGATGGCCGATATCTACGATGCCATGACATCTAAACGCTGCTACAAGGAGGCGTTTAATCCGATCAACGTGGTAAACGATCTGTATAAACAGTACGCAGATAAAAATAAAGAATTGCAGCTTGTCTTACATACGTTTGTCAGCGTCATCGGTATCTATCCACCCGGTAGTATTGTTTTTTT
>JAKSAU010001145.1 GCA_022361535.1 Desulfobacterales bacterium | reverse complement strand
TTGGTGATGTATACCATGATAAATATGAAATTAGATAAATTAATTTTTTTATAAAACAAACAATATGTACGTAACAAGATATCTTATAAGTGTTCCAAAAGCTACATTAAGCTGTTTGTTAATGCTTGCAGTAATAGCCACAACCAGTTTAAAATCATTTGGTTTTGTTAATGACCTCAAAAAAAATGGGTACAGTCTAATTCCCGCGCCTCAGGAACTGAAAATAACCGGAAAAGATATTGTAGTAGACAATAGCTGGGGCATTTCCACTACCGTTGATGCGAAAAGTATTGTTTTGGAAAGGCTTCAACAAGGAGCAAAAGAACTTCACAACCTTGAATTTTTAGGCTTAGGGAATGGAAAGATTTCGCTTGAACTAACGAAAGATGTAGTTACAAAAGGTCTAAATCCTAACATGAATGAGCAAGCTTATCGAATTGAAATTAAAATTGCGGAAGTGAAAATTAGCAGTAGCTCTGAAATAGGACTATTTTACGGAGTCCAGAGCCTGCTCCAACTGCTACGCCCTAAATTAGACGGCAGCTTTAACCTCCCTGAAGGAGCAATTACCGACTGGCCCGATTTGGAATTACGAATTATTCACTGGGACACCAAACACCATCAGGATAGGATTGAAGTTTTGAAACGTTACCTCGATTGGGCTGCTTATTTCAAAATTAATGCAGTGGCATTTGAGATAGAGGATAAATACGAATACCCAAGCCACCCGATAATCGGTGCTCCAGGAGCTTTTACAAAGGAACAAATGCAAGAGTTAACAACTTATGCCGCTAAACGATTTATTCAATTAATACCTTTTGTTCAGGCTCCGTCACACATGGCTTTTGTTCTCAAACATGAACAATTTTCCCATCTAAGAGCAGACGGAAGTAACTATCATATATGCATGTGCGATGAAGAAGCAATGCAACTGGTTTTTGATATGTACCAAGATATGATTGAGGCAACTCCGGGCGTTGATTATTTTTTCGTTTCAACCGATGAAGTGTATTACGCGGGTATATGTGAACTATGTGAAGATGAATATAACGTGGAGAACCGGAGTAAAATTTGGGTCGAATTTGTGAATCGTGTACATAAATGGATGGAGGAACGAGGAAGAAAAGTGATCGCATGGGTCGAATTCCCATTATTACCTGAACATATTGAACTATTGCCGGCAGGTCTGATTGATGGTATAACAGTACCGAATCGTTCTTTGACCTGGATTGAAAATCAAAATAATGCAGGAATAAAACAATTGGCTTATAGTTCCATGCAAGGAGCAGAGTATTTGTTCCCAAACTATTTTCCTACAATATACCGAAATAAAAAAATAGACGGACGTCTAATCAGCGCTTTCAATAATATTACTAAACTGAAAGCAAAAGGAGCTAAGCCCATAGGCACATTTGCAGCCGCATGGGATGATGCCGGATTACACAACGAAACATTTTGGTTGGGCTGGGTTACCGTTACACAGTACGGATGGTCAGAAAAGAAACCTTCTTTAGAACAGAATATTGCTGATTTTATGAATGTTTTTTATGGCTACCAAAGCCCGTATATGGTAGATATTTATAAATCGCTTCAGGAAGGTGCCAGGTATTATGAGAATTTGTGGGATAAGAGAATATCAACAGAGCGAAATCCCAAATATGGAAGTTCACGTGGCAAAGGGATTGGAACAGAAGCTTCTGATTTATATTTAGTAATGCCCGATTTACCCACATATCCAAACCTAAACAGGGATTCAGTATTCAGTGAAAAATATGCAAATAAAATTGATGAAGCATCCAAACTAAAACCACAAATAGATGAAACAATTAACAAATTATTACATGCAATAAATCAGGTATCAGCAAATAGTAATAACCTGGAGGCATTCTTATCAATAGCCTA
>JAKSAU010000807.1 GCA_022361535.1 Desulfobacterales bacterium | reverse complement strand
TTGGGATACTCTGTGATTTTCGGGGAAGTCTGTCTCTCATTGCCGGTCTTCTTTTTTTCTTTTTACTGGTGTTGGGATACGGCCTGCATCTGGGACTGGATGTGGACTGCGGATGCTTTGGCGCTCATGATCCGGAAGCCGAGGCGTTTCACGGCTTACGCCCGGCTTTGTACCGGGACCTGGGGATGATAGCGGCGGTATTTTACCTGTTTGTCTGGCGGTGGTGGCGGGGCCATCGGCCCATGAGCGTGACAGGACTATCGAAAATCATATCAAGGAGAAGATAATGCGTTTGGGAAAAATGTTGATCGCGGTGATGGTGTCGGGTCTGCTCGTGGCGGGAGGGGCATCTACCGGCGTGGCCGGCAACCTGTTCGAAAAAGAGGTGGAAAAAGAAGCCGGGGCCGTTAAACTGGCCCGTGAGGTGCTCAAAGGCGGCTATTCACTGGTGACGGTCCATGAGCTCAAAAACTGGCGGGATGCGGGAAAGGACATGGTGGTCGTTGACACCATGCCTTATGAGAGCAGCTATAAAAAGGCCCATGTGCCCGGTGCCCGGCAGTTCCTTTTTCCGATTCCCGATATGGATAAATGGGATCCGGCGGAAACCGCGGGCAAGAGCCGTGCTGAATACGAGGCCTTGCTGGGGCCGGATAAGGATCGCCTCATTGTCCTGTACTGCGGATTTGTCAAATGCACCCGCAGCCACAACGGCGCCGTCTGGGCCGCCCGGCTCGGTTATAAGAATGTCTACCGGTTCGCCGGCGGCATCTATGCCTGGAAAGGCGCCGGCTATCCGGCGGGGAAAGTGGATTGACCGCCGGAGAGTGGTGCTGACCCGTTGCTCCTGGACAGGGTCCGCGGGATTACCGGCCGGCGTGGAGTTGTTCCCATGATTGCCGCAATTCCGCCGATCCTGTCCGGAATAACCGCCTGAGAGCCTGTTTGAAAGAATTCCCGGCATTTGAGCCCAACCTTTCCGACGCCCTTCCTCCCTGATTATCTCTGGTAAAAAATGCGGATTCCGTGTAGTTTGTCACCCCATGGCGTATCCACAATAGAGACAGGTAACAAGAGCCACAAGACCAGCGATGGATTTTCAACA
>JAKSAU010000502.1 GCA_022361535.1 Desulfobacterales bacterium | reverse complement strand
TCAGCTCTACGCCTGCATCAGCCGCTTCCATAATGGCATCCGCCCCAAAAGGCGGGGGGACGAAAATCAAGGAGGCATTTGCCCCTGTTTCTTTTACACCCTGGGCCACGGTATTGAATACCGGGACGTCATCCATTTTCTGTCCGCCCTTGCCTGGTGTTACCCCTGCCACGATATTGGTACCGTATTCAATACACTGCCGGGCATGAAAACTGCCTTCATTACCGGTAATCCCCTGGACCAAGAGCCTGGTGTCCTTATTTACAAATATACTCACGTTTGGTCTCCTTTAGTTAACAGCCGCAGCGATTTTCTGTGCTGCATCTGAAAGATCGGTTGCAGAGGTCAGGTTAAGCCCGGCATCAGCCAGGATTTTCTTGCCTTCGGTCACATTGGTGCCTTCCATACGAACCACCACCGGGATATTGATACCGGTCTTTTTGGCCGCATCCACAACACCCTGGGCAAAGATATCGCACCGTAGGATGCCGCCGAAGATATTGATGAGAACCGCCTTCACCTTATCGTCAGCCAGGATGATTCTGAATGCATTTTCAACCTGTTCGGAAGATGCGCCGCCGCCCACATCCATGAAGTTTGCAGGAGTGGCTCCGGCATTTTTAATGATATCCATGGTGGCCATGGCAAGGCCGGCGCCGTTAACGATATTGCCCACGTTGCCGTCAAGGTTGATGTAATTCAGATTGAATTTAGACGCTTCGACTTCAAGAGGATCTTCTTCTGTCAGGTCGCGAAGTTCCAGCAGGTCTTTATGGCGGTACAAGGCATTGGAATCAAAATCCACTTTTGCATCCAACGCCAGCACCTGCTCATCTGCTGTCAGGATGAGCGGATTAATCTCCAGCATGGAGCAGTCATTTTCCACAAAGCACTTGTACAGGTTGGATAAAAGGCCTGCAAACTGTTTAAACGCAGGGCCTTTAAGACCAAGGCCGAAAGCCACTTCACGCAGCTGATACCCCTGGATACCCATGAGGGGATCGACCTGGACCTTGATGATCCGTTCCGGCGTTTTTTCAGCCACTTCCTCGATATCCATACCACCGTCCTGGCTGGCCATGATAATCACGGACGCTGTGGCCCGATCTACAAGAAGAGAAAGATACAGCTCTTTTTCAATGTTCTGGCCTGCCTCGATGAGCAGTTTTTGAACCAGCTTGCCTTCAGGACCGGTCTGATGTGTAACAAGGGTCATGCCAAGAATTTCGTTGGCCAGGGTTTCCACCTCTTCCATGGAATGGGCCAGTTTGACACCGCCACCCTTGCCCCTGCCGCCCGCATGGATCTGGGCTTTTACAACTACGGGGAAATCACCCAGTTTGGCTGCTGCGTCCTTTGCCTCATCTACGCTGAAAACAGGCTGTCCTTCAGGGACGGGGACATTGTACTTACGGAACAATTCCTTTGCCTGATACTCATGTATTTTCATCTATTCTTCCTTAAAAATGGATTATAAATAAACTTTAAAAATATTCTGCAATCATAAATATGATAATAACGCCTTGGCTGCAGCTGACGGCGATATTTTCTCGTTTTCCACCTGGCTTGATACCACAGGGATCTGTGCTTTTATCTGCTTGTTTTCCCTGAATCGAGCCTTAAGCCCTTCATCCACGAGCGTCCACATCCACTCCAGGGCCTGGGCTCTTCTTCGCTGGTCAAACTCACCGGTCTCTTTAAATTTTTCCCGGTGGTCCAACACGGTGTCCCACACCTTTTTCGTTCCACCCTCTGTGACTGAAGAACAGGCAAGCACCGGGGTATGCCATGTTGGGGAGTCCGGGGCCACAAGGTGCATGGCCATTTCCAGGTCGGTCCTTGTCTGCTCCACCCGGTCAAGGTTGTCGCCGTCTGCCTTGTTTATGGCAATGGCATCGGCAAGCTCCAGCACCCCTTTTTTAATGCCCTGCAGTTCATCACCAGCCCCTGCAATGGCAAGGACCAAAAAGAAATCCACCATGGAAGCCACGGCAATTTCCGACTGGCCAACGCCAACTGTTTCCACAAGGATCACATCAAATCCTGCAGCCTCACAGACCAACATGATTTCTCTTGTCCGGGCGGCTACCCCGCCAAGTGTGGTGCCTGCAGGAGACGGACGGATAAACGCATTTTCATGAGCGGATAATTGCTCCATCCTGGTTTTATCCCCAAGGATAGATCCGCCGCTGCGCTGGCTTGTTGGATCAACTGCAAGTACGGCCACTTTATGGCCGTCGTCTGCTAGTGTGACGCCCAAATTTTCAATAAAAGTACTTTTTCCCACCCCGGGAACTCCTGTAATGCCTAATCTTACAGAGTTCCCAGTTTTGGGAAGTATGGTATCCAGGACTCTATGGGCCAAAGCCTGGTGAGCCGGCAGATTGCTTTCGATCAGGGTCATGGTTTTGGCGATCATCCGCCGGTTACCCGCTTCAATCCCCTTGATCAGCTCGTTTACTTCAATTGCCGGATGAACGGGTGACATCAGGCACCGATTGCGTTCAGGGTTCTGTTGGCAGATTCAGTTACCACAGTGCCCGGACCAAAAATATCCGATGCACCGGCATCCCTTAAAAAGTCATAATCATTGGGAGGTATAATACCGCCCACAACGACCTTGATATCCGAGGCCCCTTCTTTTTCTAACGCAGCTATAACCTGCGGGACCAAGGTTTTGTGCCCGGCTGCCAGACTAGACACACCCACCACATGAACATCGTTTTCAACTGCCATTTTGGCTGCTTCTTCAGGCGTTTGGAACATGGGTCCTAGGTCCACGTCAAATCCAAAGTCAGCATACGCTGTGGCAATTACCTTTACACCACGGTCATGCCCGTCCTGTCCCATCTTGGAAAGAAGGATTCTTGGCCTGCGGCCTGTTTTCTCTTCGAAATCAGCTGTCCTTTTTCTCAATGATTCAAGAATCTCAGGATCAGCGTTTTCTGCATACACCCCTGAGATACACTGGGTTGTGGCCACAAAACGAGAGAAAACCTTTTCCATGGCATCAGAAATTTCGCCCACTGTAGCACGAGCCCGAACTGCCGGCAGACAGGCTGCCAACAAGTTATCGCCGCTTTCGCAGGCCGCGGTGATATCAGCCAAGGCTTTTTCAACCGCAGCATTGTCTCGGGTCTTTTTAATCTCTTCAAGGCGAGCCACCTGCTCGTTTCTAACTTCTTCAGAAACTTCTCTTACTGGAATATCATCATCTTCTTCAATCTGATATTTATTCACACCAACGATGACATCGTCACCTTTGTCAATTCTTGCCTGGCGGCGTGCGGCAGCCTCTTCTATACGCATCTTGGGCATGCCGGATTCAATGGCTTTTGCCATACCGCCTAAATCTTCAATCTCTTTTAAGATCTTACGGACTTCATCCACGATATTCTGGGTAATGGATTCCACGTAATAAGAGCCGCCCAACGGGTCAATTACGTCACAGATTCTGGTTTCTTCCTGGACCAGGATCTGGGTATTTCTGGAAATACGGGCAGACAATTCTGTGGGCAGGCCAACCGCTTCGTCAAATGAGTTTGTATGCAGACTCTGGGTGCCGCCGAGTACGGCAGACATGCATTCTAAAGCGGTCCGGACGACATTATTGTAAGGATCCTGCTGGGTCAGGCTCCATCCAGAAGTCTGACAATGGGTCCTGAGCATACTGGATTTAGGATTTTTCGGTTCAAACTGTGCCATGAGTTCGGCCCACAGGAAGCGCGCTGCCCTGAGCATGGCAATGTACATGAAGAAATCCATGCCAATACCAAAGAAAAAGGATAGGCGGGGGGCAAACTGGTCAATGTCCATGCCAGTAGCCAAGGCTGCCCTTACGTACTCAAGGCCGTCAGCCAATGTAAATGCGCATTGGAGAACAGGGTCGGCCCCTGCTTCCATGATATGGTAACCGGAGATGGAGATGGTGTTAAACTTGGGCATATTCTGGGAACAAAACCCCATGATATCGGAAATGATCCGCATTGAAGGGCCAGGCGGATAAATATAGGTATTTCTTGTTAAGTATTCTTTTAAGATATCATTCTGGATGGTTCCCATGAGTTGTTCGTGCTTAACACCCTGTTCTTCAGCCGCCACAATGTAACCGGCCAGGATAGGCAGGACCGCGCCATTCATGGTCATGGATACGGACATCTGATCCAAGGGGATCTGATCAAAAAGGATTTTCATGTCTTCGACAGAATCAATGGCAACTCCTGCTTTACCAACATCGCCTGGAACACGGGGATGGTCAGAATCATAACCGCGATGCGTGGCAAGGTCAAAGGCGACAGACAGCCCCTTTTGCCCTGCAGCAAGATTTTTACGGTAAAACGCATTTGATTCCTTTGCAGTAGAAAAACCGGCATATTGACGGATAGTCCAGGGACGGCCTGCATACATAGTGGCCATAGGTCCGCGAACATATGGATTAAACCCGGGTAGATTATCTTTGAACTCTACGTTTTCAAGATCTTTTGCCGTATATAGGGGTTTAATTTCAACCCCTTCCGGGGTCTTTTTAGTTAGATTTTCCAGGGGTTTTCCCCGAAGCTGTTTTTCTGCCAGTTCTTCCCATTTTTGAATATCAGACATTTGAGACATGGTTATCCTCCGGTCTTAAATAAGGTTCAAGGCATCAGCAAGAACGTATGTGCCAAAGCCATAGGCATTAGAATGATGACGCGCAAACGTGCGGTATAAGCAATGCTTATCTCTCGCACAACTCTACAAGAACGCCGGATGTAGCCTTTGGATGCAGGAATGCGATTTTGGCACCGCCTGCCCCTTTGCGCGGTACCTCGTCGATGAGTTTGATGCCCTTTTCCTTGAGTTCGGCAAGGGCCTCTTCTATGTTTTCAACCCGGAAGGCGACATGCTGAAGTCCTTCCCCTTTTTTCTCGATGTACTTGGCCACAGGACCGTCATCGGAGGTGGATTCCAAAAGTTCTACTTCACTTTCGCCCACAGGCAGGAAAGCTGTGGTCACTTTCTGGGCTTCAACGGTCTCAGTTCCTTCAAAGGAAAGACCGAGTGCATCTGTCCAGAAATTCTTTTTTTCATCGATACTGGAAACTGCTATGCCAAGGTGATCAATCTTTAAAACTTTCATCCCGAATCTCCACTTTTGGTTAATAAAAGTACCAATATCTATAGTTGGTTCAAACAAGTAAAGTCAACCATAAACTGCCTAAATCATTTAATAAGCAGACACTAAAAATCAAAGTCCCTGTAGGGCCTTAGGAATTGTGGGAAAGATTTTCCATATATGCCGGGACGATAAGAATGGGGTCTAACCCTAGACATTCGGCATAGGCTTTTAAAAAACCCTTCAGGTAAATCGCCGGGGGTAATTTGTGGAGCTGATCCGACTCTATCGCCTCCAGGGTCGCTACACTGACCCGAGACATTTCAAATATTTCAACCAGGGTTACACCCCCGGCCTGGCGTAACCTTTTTAAGCCTGCTCCTGAAACGTTGTCCTTTGATGCGAACTCTTCTTTTAGAGCCAGAAACGAACTGGCTTGAACCTTCTTTTTAACATCTTTGGATACTTGGTTCTCTGTTCCGGACGGTGCTGTTTTGAACACTGGCTCCGGTGTCTTGGGCTTTTGTGTGAACCCCATGGATTCTGTTAATTTCCCAGCCTTTGTGAGCAGTTTATCGTAGGCCAGCCGTTTTTCCCTGTCCACAAGGGTTTCAAATGCCTGCTGGGCCTGTGTTAAAATTTCCAACCGCTCTTTGGGACTGAATAACGAATAGGTGCTTAAAGACTCTTTATCATAAATGGACTGAATCTCCCTGAACGCACTACGGATTTCAGAAAAAGAGGCATCAGGTGCCACTTCAAGAATCTCGTAATAGGTCAGGTCCTCATTCAATTAGGATTCCCCTTGGGTTTTGGTACTTGATCTGCCAACAGGTTCCGGGTAACTCGCCCCATATCACTGGCCGTTTTGGTGTATGCATATGAAGTGATAAAGTTTTGTCGAAGCTGGATAGAGTCATGAACCTTTTCATCGTAACGGATATTGCCCAAAAATTTAAAACTGGAATAAAAGTGCCGGTTACATACTTTTTCTATCTTATACCCCATTGAGGGATCTTCTTTGGTCCGCACCTGGTTGACAACAAATTTGAAATGGAATTCCTTGAGCTTGTTTTTCAGTAATTCGCCAATATCCGGATCTTGTTTAGCCACCTCTTCGATAATGCGAAAGGCTTGGTCAATATGATTCCCGGACAAATCAAGGTTGCGGGTCACTTTATTAAAGGCCGCAAGCTTTAAAGTCCGCTTTACGACTCTAAAATAGACCGCCTTTATAAAGTTAAACGTATTTTCAATGGAGGTCGGCTCAGAAGTCATAATGCAGATGCCCTGATCCGAGGTAAGGAAAAAGTCAAGCATATTGAAATTGGTGCCGGCCCCAAGATCCATGAGTACATAATCATAATCCAGATTTCGTATATTCCTGATGATTTTCTGTTTCTGAGCAGTATATAGGTTTGCTGCCTCTGTACTGCAATTGCGTGAACTGATGAAATACAGGTTGGGAATCTGGGTGGTCACTGCGGCCTCCTCCAATGAAGAAACCGATTTATCCAAGTACGATTCAAGGCCATGGGTCACTTCATTTTGTGCCAGAAAGGTATGAAGATTTGATGATCCCAAGTCCAGGTCAATAAGCAGAACCCGTTTGCCCTGTCGCGCCAGCAGCGCCCCCACATTAGCTGTGATAATACTTTTCCCGATTCCGCCTTTTCCGCCACCAACAGGATATATCTGCGTATTTTCGATGATGCTTACCTCTAATCGTTATGGATAACCAAGATTCTTAAGATTTATCGCAAATATGCCAAATTGTGTCAAGATGGGGAACCCCTTGCACTTTCACAGCATAGCACTATAATTACCGGTTCTTTTATCCCTTTAATTCAAAGTGTGGTCATACGAAATGCTATTATAGTGGGGGAAATACTTTTGAAAAAAGTAAATGATAAACACGTTCGACATTGTCAAGCGCTTTTAAAATCAATCAGTTGAAATTATTATGACATATACCCTTTTCTGGCTAACCAGGAAAACGCATCGTGCTTTGTATTAAAAAAACCATATTCAATGTTGGCTTTTTCATAAATCCTTGCCATCTGATCCCGTAAAATGCTCAATTCTTTAATGCTGTTGAAAACAATTGCAACCATCTTCATGCCCTTTTCTTTTCTCCATAAGGTTATTGCTGCAAGTTCTGCTTCAGCTTCGGGGGTAAACAGACTTTCACCTCTGAATACAGCACATAACGCCCATGGATCTGGAGCAAGCTTTTCGACAAAGCCTTTTAGATCTATAGAATATCCTTTGACTGCATCATCATTAAACGGGCCTGAAGCATCTATCATTAATACTTTTCCTACCAAGTCAATTGTATAGGTTCCATGCGGTTTCATGATACTCTCAAATGATTTTTAGATTATACAATCCTAATGCAGTTACTTCATGTAAAAAGGAATGTAAAGCTGATAATTGTCTTTTAGGCTGCAAAAACAATGGGCAGACCCAGAGCCACCTCTCATTTTCCCGCAAAGTTAACAAACTTATCTTGCAACATTGTTACCGAACACTTATGGTATTTGTACCCTGACTTAAGTTAAATTCTGTTGTCGTATCGTTCACCAAGTTGAATACAATGATGAACCTGAAGAAGTTGCCTTAAGGATTATGGCCAATTATGCGACAAGGGAGCAATTGACCAAAAGCTGAAAAACGCCTGCTTATTGACAGCAGACAGGGTACAATTTGAAATGATTAGTATCATCCTAAAATTTGGTTTGTTAAAGAAGGTACAAAAATGGGAAATATTCAATTCAGAGTACTCGATAACGTAAAATGTGTGCATTTTAAAGGGGTCGGAGATATAAGCTTCGAATTTTTAATCAGTCGTATAAAAGAAGTACATAGCAATCCTGATTTTGATTTTACCTACAACACATTTATTGATTTTGAAAATGCGACTGTATCGTTTGACGATACTGGCTTAGAAACTTATCAATCCTTCTTCGAAGGATTACAAAAGGCAAAAATCCACAGAAAATGGGCAATCTATTCCAAAATAGATTTGACAACCATAAGTGCAAATATGTCCCACATTCTTCTTACAAAAGAAATCAAAGTCGATGTTTTTCAAGTCAGAAAGCAAGCCCTTGATTTTTTAGGAATTTCCGAGGAGGACCTAACAGTTTAGTAACTGTTAGGTTTTTTAATATTTATTCTCAATAGATAGTGTTTCAAGACGAACTGTCATGGATAAGACATTCACTTTTTTTTATTTTCTCTCATTTTGATATACCACTCTTCTTCACCATACAATTCCTCCGAGCATTCAATGCACATACTATGGCTAAACGAGGCATCGGAATGTTCTTCAATATAGGCTTCCAAATCATTCCAGTATCCTTTGTCATCCCTGACTTTTTTACATCTCGAGCAGATAGGAAGTAAGCCGGATAATGCCTTAACATCTTCAAGTGCTTTTTTTAATTTGATCTCTACCAGTTTTCGCTGGGTGATATCGGTACAGATCCCAACAAGGCAGATACAGTTTCCTTTCTCATCATATACAGGAACTTTACTTGTAATCACGGTGCCTTCGTTGCCCTGGTTATCGTGGAATTTCTCCTCAAGATTGATAACTGCCTTTCCTGAGTCAATAATATGCCTATCCCATTTTCTATAGGATTCAGCGTGGGTTTTATCCCTGCTAAAATCGTAATCAGTCATGCCCGCAACATCGTCGGGATGATCCAAACCAACCACCTGTGAAAAGCTTTTATTACATCCAATATATTCAAGTGCCTCATTTTTCCAAAATATCTGATCAGGGATATGGTTAATAACGGTTTCAAGAAATCTTCCAGTTTCGCTAAGTGATTTTTCTGCCAATATTAGCGCTTTATTTTCCTTGTATAAAATTTGATTTTGCTTTGAAATCACTTTCATTGATAACCACACCAGCACACTAAGAAACAACAGAAGAGTTGATGTTAAAGCGACGATACGGACAATATATTTAATCTGATCTTTACGGATATCCCCCACATATTGGCCTGTTCCGATATAACAGCCCAACTCCGGAATACCCATGACATATGAGATCTTTTCCTCCGGTTCGGCTTTACCGGGTCTTTTGTAGTGATACGAAATATACCCGTTTCCTTGTTCTGATTTTGCCACTTTCACAAGAGCCTGTATGATATAAATTCCGTTTGCATCTTTCAGGTTCCACATGTCCGTCATTTCTTTTTCAGGCTCAAAGGGTTGAACCAGCATGATTCCATCATAGGCACTCATAAATATGTAATTTTTACCTGCATGGTCGTTGTAGGTCATGTTCCGAACAAGATCACGAACTTGATTCAATATTTCCAGAATATCTGTTTGTTGTGAACGGTAACGTACAAGGATGGGCTCAATGGCGTTTCTTGCAATTTGTACTGTCTGCTTCATTTGCTCTAAGCGCTGCTGTCTTGTATTTCCAATATACTCATAAGCCAGAAAAACAGAAAAACAAACAAATACAATACCAAGAAACAATCCCGTACCAATTATTTTAATCCCGGCCAATCTTAGGGGCGATTTTTGATTTTGAAAGTGAAAATCATTCATCTTCTTTTGACCCTCGATTTTTTTGGATTGGTATAGGTTACAGTTGATTTACTCTATAATTTTTTTGCTTATATGTTTAGATCATAAGCAAAATTTTATAAAAAAAATAATCTTATCCATTTTAAAAATAATTTCTCAGTTTCAGTTCAAAAGGATGGGGGTTCAGGTAAGTCTGATTTTTCAGCCAGGGCTGATCGTATTTACGCACATAATGATTGAACAGGGTCATAGGAACAATAAGGGGGACATATCCGTTCCTGTATTGGTCAATGACAGAGAGTAATTCCTGCTTTTCGTCCGGACTCAGGTCTTTTTTGAAAAATCCCATCATATGATGGAGCACATTGATATTTTTTTTCAAGGTGGTTTTTAAATCCATGGCTTTTAAAAGCTGGGATTCGTATTGCTCAAACAATTCGTCCGTACTTACTTTTTTTCCTTGGGCCACAAGCCTTCCCATAGTTCTATAGTGATTCTGACTGTGGGAAAGGATTAAATACTTATTTTTGGTGTGAAAATCTACCAGGCCGCCGACTGTCTTATCCGTATCAAGAAGATGCCGCCACCTTTGAAAAGAAAAGATCCGCTCGATAAAATGTTCTCTGAGCTTTGGATCATGGAGCCGGCCCGCCTCTTCCACGGGTATCCTTGGGAAATGCCGGGTAAAGGCCCGTGCAAACATTCCTGTTCCTGTTTTTCGCACTTTTCCGTCGTCGCCGTATACCCGGATACGATACAACCCTGAGGAAGGAGATTTGCTCCTGAAAATAAACCCGCAAAGGTTTTCTTTTTCAAGCGCCTTAAGTTTACCGGGAATCCAATCCTTCATCATCTTTGTCATATCCTGGTTTGTTTTCTGGGTCACAAGCCTTGGACAGGCCGGATCTCCCACCAGGCGAACCGCTTCCCTTGGAGTAGGCATTCCGCATTCAACTTCCGGGCAAACTTGCACCCATTGGGCAAAAAGTCCCAGTGTCTGGGTAATATACCGGTCGTGGCTGTGATTACCGTCATACCTGACTTTTTTACCTAAAAGGCAGGTGGAAACCCCAATTTTTATTTTTTCAAGCATGGCACCCTCTTCATTGGTTATGATGACACTATGGATTGACAGATGAATCTCCATCAGTATATAGAATTTAATTCATAGGTGAAGGACTTTTTTTGTTGCAGGACCAGAATCAGCCCAGGAGGGTACAATGGCCAGGACAGTAATTGTCAACGACACCATGCAGAAAGGATACACCTATACCTGTACTGAAACACCCGGACAAGGCTTTCATCCTGAATTCAAGCCGGCACTGTCCCCTGCCCAGCTAATGGCCTTAGGAGTCTTTGGCGGCTGTTATATGAACGACTGCAGGGAAGAGTTTCCCAGTGAGTGGTTCGAAAACGCCAAACTCTCGCCAGGGAAAAAAGACATTTCGCTCAACTATTACAAAGTCAATGCTTCCCAGTCCTTAGAAATGTGGCAGGATTTAGGATGGATTCATCCGGACGATCCAAGGGGCTGGTTTCAATGGTATTGCAGGTACTACATGGGACGACGGATGCCCGAGGAAGACATGCGCCAGATAAGACGCTGGAAAGGGATACAGCGCCATGTGGCAGCCATTAAAAAGAATTGCGAACCAGGAGATGACACCTGCCGTCCCAAACAACGCCAGGCCCTACTTCATTGGGCCTATGATCCCAGGACATTATAACTGTTATGGCAACCCTGCCAACAGCCTCTTCGTATAAACCTGTACTGGTTACCGGTGCTACAGGATATGTAGCCGGCCGCCTTATCCCCCAGCTTCTTGCTTCAGGGTACAAGGTCAGGGCCATGGGCCGGTCCATTGAAAAACTTGCAGCCCGGCCCTGGAGCCGCCATCCTAATGTTCAATTGGTACGCGGTGATATCATGGACCCTGGGTCACTTGGTCCGGCCATGAGAGGCTGCGGCACCCTTTACTATCTTGTCCATTCCATGATTTCACAAAAAGGGGCATATCGTGATGCTGACCGCACAGGGGCCAGGAACACGGCTAAAGCCGCTGATGCAGAACAGATTGAACACATCATCTATCTTGGGGGCTTAGGGGAAACAGACCATCCCAACATCAGCCGCCACCTGATTTCAAGAAATGAAGTAGGAAAAATATTGGGCCAGGGCTCTGTGCCTGTTACGGTGCTACGTGCTGCCATGATTTTAGGATCAGGCTCTGCCAGTTTTGAAATTTTAAGATATTTGGCCGAACACCTGCCTGTCATGGTCACTCCCAAATGGGTTCGCATGCCCACCCAGCCCATAGCCATCTCAAATGTTTTAGCCTACCTTCAAGGCTGCCTGGAAACACCTCAAACACGCGGTAAAACATTTGATATTGGCGGACCGGAAATCGTGACATACCAGCAACTATTCAAACTTTATGCAGAACGGGCAGGTATTCCTAAGCCCGTGATCTTCCCTGTGCCCGTGCTGAGCCCGGGCCTGTCTGCGTTATGGATTCATCTCGTCACCCCGGTGCCGGCTGCCATTGCCCATCCTTTGGCCAAAGGATTGAGTCTGCCCACCATCTGCCAGGAAACCAGCATTCAAGACCTGGTACCCCAAGAACTTATTTCGTGCAGTGAAGCTATTGACAGGGCTTTGGACCGGGTTCGCCAAGAGCAGGTGGATACCTGCTGGGCTGATGCAGGGGAACTAAAATATCCGGAATGGTCCCATTGCGGCGATTCAGATTATACCGGCGGTACCCTGCTTCGCTGCGGTTATAAGGCACAGGTCAAAGCAGCCCCCCATGAAGTGTGGCCGGCTGTTGACAAAATCGGTGGTAACACAGGGTACTACGGTGCAGATCTGCTCTGGAAGATCCGTGGTGTTATGGATGTTTTTTCCGGCGGGGTAGGATTGAATCGGGGCCGCAGGTCTAAAAAAGAACTTCGCATTGGGGATGCCCTTGATTTTTGGAGGGTTCTGGACATAGACCCTCCCAATCGCCTGTTACTTATCGCTGAGATGAATCTGCCCGGAGAAGCCCTTCTTGAAATTACCATCAGTGAAACCAATCCAAAAGGATGTGAACTTACACTACTTTCAAGATTTCTACCCCGGGGTATTTTCGGCATCATTTACTGGTACATCCTTTACCCCTTTCACGAATACGTTTTTTCCAGTATGCTCAAAGGCCTTGCAAAAGAAGCAGGAATAAAAATTGTATCAGGCCCCAAGCGGTTTACCCCTAGAATTTCATGATATAAAAGGCATTGCATATGGATAAAGAAAACATCGAGCGGTTAACAGCTCTTTTTAACGACATTAACCTTGCGGTATTATCCACCCAGAAAGACGGGCAGCCCTATGCCAGTCTTGTGGCATATTCTGCATCAAAAGATCTCAAAGACCTTTTTTTTCTTACATCAATTGCAACCCGGAAATATGAAAACCTTCAGGCCTGCAGAAAGGTAGCCCTTTTAATCCATTCAGCAGAAAATTTACCGGATGACTTTACCCAGGCTGTTTCTGTTACCGCCTTAGGTACTGCAGAACCAGTTACAGATAAAGACAACTACCTTAAGGCATTTCTAGAACGGCATCCCGGGCTTTCTGACTTTTCAACAGACCCTGATACCGCCTTGATTGCGGTTGATGTGGCCTCCTATGTTATCGTAGACCAATTTCAAAACGTCAAAAAGGTACGAATGGACAACTAAGGCCACGGGTCAAAAACTTTAGTCGCCAGTGCCCCATTCAAAGGCCAGACCGGATACAGGGTCTGTTTTTGGAAAACTCAAATCTTGGATATTCTGATCCGCGGCCGGGCGTTCTTCCGGACGCCCATAGTTCATGTCCGGAGACTGGCCAGGCGGATAAGACCCAACCATGGCAAGACCCTTATCCTTGAGACATTTATGGGCAACCCCTGCCGGGATCATGACGGCATCCCCGGGTTTTATATCAAAGGCCTGCCCCCCGTCCCCGCCAAACAAGACACGGCCCTGCCCTTTATAGCAGACCAAAAATTCATGGGCAGTTGTGTGGTAATGATGGTAAGGGTAAACAGTGTAACGCCAAGCCGGCACCCAGCCTTTTGCAGTAACCAAATGTTCGATCCGGTCCGGCTCTGGTGTGTGGCCAAAAGCCGACGGGTAGAGAACAAGAGGAACCCTGCTGTTATTTGGGAATATGCCGTCATCCTCAAACACTACAGGAACCGGTTGGGGTCTTTTATTCATGGCATCCCCTTTTCAATTGGTTTAATGGAATTACTATAAGATAAGATTTCTATCTCCAGGAAGCAAGTTGAACCATTGCCAAATGTTTTGAACAGACACCATTGGGAGCACAAATGAAGTTGAATCAGATTCTACCGGTTACAGCGATATTCACATTATTTATCCTTTCATGTGCACCCAAAGAAAAATCCACGTTCTCCGAACAGGTGTGGCAAAAAGAAGTGGCCCAGACCCAAACCCAGGATCTTTATGCCCCACACAAAAACAAGGACCGGTTTTTCGCTCCATGGATGGAAATGAATGATAAAAGTTTTTTAGACGTCCTGTACTGGAAGTTGTTTGTAAAAACGACCTACACCCAGGAAGAAGAAAGTTTTCTACCCCGGCAGCTTCCTGAGACCGCCCAGCGTTTAAGAAAGACAACCGGAGATTTTATTCTATGGATCGGGCATAACAGCTTCCTTATACGAATAGACGGCCAATACTGGCTAACCGATCCTATCTTTTCCAAAAGAGCACTATTGCCTGCCCGACTAACAGACCCGGCATTGACTTTAGAAGAGTTAAATAACATCGCGGTCCAGCCAAACATATTAATTTCCCATAACCACTACGACCATTTGGATCGGGCATCCATGAAACGCCTGCCAAAACAGTCCCGTGTCTTTGTTCCCTTGGGGCTCAGAGACTATGTCAAAAAAATGAACAAACCCCAGACTCTTGAAATGGACTGGTGGCAGGAAATGGATCTTGGCAATGGCATCCGCCTGGTCTGCCTGCCCACCCAGCACTGGTCCATGCGCATCAACCAAGGAAGAAACAAGAGCCTTTGGGCGGCATGGCTGCTTATCACCCCGAAACTGACCCTGTATTTTGGCGGTGACTCCGGATATTTTAAAGGGTTTAAAGAAGTGGGCAAAAAATATCCGGGGATCGACTATGCCTTTATGGCAACAACTGCCTATCACCCCAGATGGTTCATGTATTACCAGCACATGAATATTCCGGAGGCGGTCAAGGCATTCAATGATTTGGGCGCACGTTATTTTATCCCAACACAGTGGGGCACCTTTCATTTGGGCAGTGAACCAGCCGGATTTCCCGGTCTTGACCTGGCCCGGTATATCCAAGACAATAATCTGGATGCAAACAAATATAAGATCATGGATATCGGAGAAATTCTGCCCATCGGCTCCTGATATCCCCCCCCTTATCGCCATCAACCAATACTATGCGTTCGCCTTATGATTCCAAAGTGGTATTTTACCTTAGCAATGCTAGAGACTTTTTCATCAAGGTTTCAGACGCCTATGGCCCAATGATAGTTTTTACCTATCATTAAACACTTATTATCTGACCATTGAGAAGAGCGAGTTTCTGATTTATTTTATTGCTTAAATCATTCACTAATTGAGGATTTCAAAACCAAACATACAAACAAATCCTTGACGATGCTCTTTGAAAATTATGTATACCCAATTAATTCTAAACGAACTTAATAAAGGGTTGAATGTCCTTTTCAGATGGTTATAATCTATGAATATAATTTTATTATTCCGCTCAAGTTACACACCAGTTCGCCATTAAACAGATTTGATCTCGTATGATTATCGTCCCCTTCTCGTTTCTAATAAAATTATGGGGTTATACTTGTCAAATTACCAATTTAATTCAAAGGAGAGATCATGGAAGTTAAAGATTATTGTAAAGCAATGTTGGCTGAGGTTACTGCATGGAAAGAAAAATTAGAAGCCATGAAAAGTGCTGCAGATACCTATGGATCTGCAGAAAAAGAAAAGATGCTGCCGCTTATAGGGCAATTGGAGCAGGAAGTCGTTGCTGCACAAGCCCGTGTTGATCAATTGGAAAATGAATGTCCATCAGACTGGTCCCCGCTAAAAAATGAACTCGATGACCTCTTCGGAACGGTAGGAAGCAGTGTTGACAGAGCATGGAGAGACTTGGAAGGTGGTAATGTAGGTGGTTGATGTCTGTAAGCAATACTTGAATCTAAGAAGGCCCCTGAGACATTTTTTAAGGGGCTTTCTTTATCCGGTTTATTAAGCTTTAAACTGGAGAGAATCCATGGAAAATTTTGATACGGATGTAGTTATAATTGGAGCAGGAATTTCTGGTTTGTCGTGTGCCAATTATCTTATCAAAGCAGGGAAAAGCTTTTTGATAATTGAAGCAAGCGACAGGATTGGCGGGCGGATAAAATCAGATGTAATCGATGGATTTATTCTTGATCATGGTTTTCAGGTGTTGCAGACTGCATA
>JAKSAU010000750.1 GCA_022361535.1 Desulfobacterales bacterium | reverse complement strand
GATAAACACAAACGGAATCAACCACCCCGCAGCTGCCCCCTATCCATCCAACTGGATTATCCAAGAAGCCCAGACAAGAGATATCCCAATTTTACTTGGGTCAGATGCCCACTCTCCAAGATTCCAGGGACAGTATTTCAATCGGTTTGGTGCGGCAGTAAAAGAGACAGCTTGACAGTCAGCTGAATACAGATACGAGACTAGCAACAATCCGACAGCTCCTGGATTAATTGATCAATCAAAACTGGGAGGTCCTGCAATTGCTTTTTGATCCCGATGACATCAAACGTATTGACCGTGTTCATCAATGCATTGCTGAATTCAATCAGTTCTTTTGATTTGTATGAAGTTCCAATCTCTTTTATCCTCAACCCGAATGATTCAATCTGGGTGATAACCAAAACGTCTTTCATGTGTCTGGATTGCGGTAGTACCTCATCTTGGAGCGTAGCAATTAATTTTTCCGGTTCTTTTATATTAGAGATATCAATTGAACATGTATTCTTGTGTGATGATTTTTTTTCTGTCAGAAGTGTATAGGAAAAATAATTAGATATCTCCATGAAAAGCTTGTTGGCTTCAACAGGCTTGGTGAGGTAGCCGTCAAACCATTGTCTTAAATAATCGATCTTCTCATTGGATATAATCCCCGCAGTTAAGGCAATGGTAGGTATTGTTTTGGTTCTCGGGTCTGATTTAAGTTTTTTTATTGTTTTTTTACCCTGTAGCGATCTCATTCTGACATTCATGAGTATCAAATCGGGAACATCCTGTTTTATCATGGTGAATACTTCATTTGTATCTCTCACGGCAGTCACATTAAGATTCACTTTTTTGAGCAATTCTTCAATAAAATTCCGGTTTGATTCAGCATCATCTATGATCAACACGGTTTTATTTTCAAAGCGTGTATTTTGGATCTGAAACTGTTTTACATCTGTCGGGAGCGAGACATCATTCAAGTCTATGGTCACGTCATGCAAAACAACCTCAAATATGCTGCCTGTTTTATCTGTTTTCAGCACGGATATTTTGCCGTTCATGGCTTCTACAAGCCGTTTGCAGATGGATAAACCAAGGCCAGTTCCGCTGTGTCGTCTCGTACCGGAGCCATCCAACTGCCTAAAAGCGTCAAAGATTATCATGTGGTCTTTTTCCGGGATTCCAGGACCCGTATCTTCTACATGGATGATAATATCTATGGTGCCTTTTTTATTTGGCTGACTTTTGGCGGTAAGTTTTACTTGGCCTTTCTTTGTAAATTTGACTGCATTTCCAACAAGATTCAAAAGAATCTGTCGAGTTCTGGATTCATCCAGAACTAAATATTGGGGTACATTTTTATTCAGGCGGATAATTAACTCTATTTCTTTTTCTTTGATCTTCTCATGGAAAACTTGTTCAATTTCCTTGAATATAACGTCAAGATTTATCGGTTCTTTTTTTATCTCAAGCATACCGGCTTCTATCTTAGACAAGTCAAGAATATCATTAATCAAAGTCAAAAGACTTTTTCCCGCAACTTGAATGGCATCTATATAACTATGAAGCTTGGGGTCTTTTGACGTTGAAGAGAGTAGTTCACTAAATCCGGTTACGGCATTTAACGGGGTACGAATTTCGTGACTCATGTTGGCTAGAAATTCTGATTTGGCCTGATTGGCATCCTCTGCAGCCTGGCGGGCATTTTTAAGATCAATCGTTCTTTCTTCTACCAATTCCTCAAGATGAACACGATATGTCCTTAATTCTTCATTTTTAGTTATAATTTTTTGATTGAGTTGTGATAGGTCTTTGATCTGTTTACGTACGGCCTCCTTCATATGCAAAAAGCCTTTGGCCAGAGTGCCCAATTCATCTTTCCTGCTGATATCGATATCCGCTTCAAGATTTCCCTGGGTAATCTCACTGATTGAATCCAATAGGTTATTTATGGGATTAGTTATTGACCGGGCAACGAGTATACCAACGATAATAACAATCAAACCAATGCCTCCGGAGCAAACTAAAAGAAATCTGTATGTCTGCCACCGGCTTTTTTCAATACTGTCACGATTTATGGCTGTGGATAAAATGGCCACCGGGCTTGAAAGATTGTCGCCAATTAATCCATAGGAAACAGTATAATGATGAGAGACAATTTTTTCATTTATTGTGACAGGACTTTCGGCAAACAGGGATAAATCTGTAACAGCCCCGTTCCAGGGTTTTTGAATCATTCTTCCTTTTTTATCGATCAAGGTGCTGACAACTGCTTTGGACTGATGGAAAAATAGACTAACATCAGCTTTAATACGGGATTTTAGGAGTCTGACCATTGAATGTCCAAGGGGAAAACTAATAATTACGACGCCTTTTACATCCAAGGTGGCTGTGTCTATAACAGGCTCACTAATCTTAATTGACAGTCCCCCATCGCTTGTTTGATAAAAACCGCTGACTCTTTCTAAATCCAAAGTTTGATCTATGATAGAATCTTTTGGACGGGTAAATCCGTATTCAGAATTTTCACGGTCAACATATTCTCTTACTAGAAGTGTTTTATCCGTGTTAAATACCTCAATAACAGCCAAATCTATAAAATCTTTAAAAGGGGTTAAAAATTCGGGAACTGTGTTTGAAGAAAGGGCTGTTTTGAGTTCGTTAGAGTTTGCCAAAAAGACCGCAAGCTTTTTGCCCAAGTCAAAATGATTATTGATAAATGCTTCTGCCTCAAACAAAGAGGCCTTCCCCTTTAATGCCAATTCGTTGGAAAAACGATTTGACATGATATGGAAACTGACAAGGGTAATAACAATGGTCGGAAGAATAGCAATGAAAATATTAGTAATAATCAGCTTTCTTGTGATATTCATCTTCAGCCTTTGACACTAATTTTAAGACCATGGACAAGTAAAACTAAATCTTTATTTTATCCATGCTTTTTGAAATCCCCAATACTCCCTGGGGTCGAGAATGATTCCATGAACACTTTTGTGAAACCCTAGAATTTGCTGGCTATGGACCAGAGGGACCCAAGGCGCCTTTTCATGTACAATGGCCTGGGCTCTTTTATACAACACTTCCCTTTGTGATTGAACCGGGTTCTCCTGCGCTTTGATAATCAGATCGTGAAATTCCGGATCCTTGAAAAAAGAGAAGTTATATCCTTTACCGATGACTGCATTATCCAGATCTAACAGGTTATATAAGAAATAGTCTGGGTCTTTATACTCGGCACCCCATCCGTAAAAGGCCATTTGATGCTTTCCTTTTTGCAGCATGGATCGATAGGTTTTCCAGTCCTTGAAAGTTGAAATTTTTGCCTTGATCCCCACGGCAGCAAGATTGGCCTGGATCAGGTGGGCGGTTTGATCCGGCAGTTGATTGTAAAACCGGGGAACCGGTAGTTTAAATAAAGTTGTTTCAAATCCATTTGGATAGCCGGCTTCCCTCAAAAGGACTTTTGCCTTCTTAGGATTGTATTCATAGCCTTTTATATCATGGTTGTAGCCCCAGATACTTGGGGGAAAAGGGTTGATTGCCGCTTCTGCAAGCCCTTGGTAGAGAAGTTTTACAATCTTTGCTTTGTTTACCGCATAATTCACTGCTTGCCGGACCTTTTGATTGTCAAAAGGAGGTTTTTGGGTGTTCATGGTAATAAAGCAGACATTGAGACCTGAAGTCGTTGAATAATCAAGTTCATTGTTTCGTTTAATCGAACCGAATTCTTCCGGGCCGATACCGTCCATTACCTGGATGGAACCTGTTGACAGTTCCATAAAGCGATCTTTACTGTTAACGATTGTTTTATAAACCAATCGGTCAAGAAACGGCCGTTCTCCCCAAAACTTTTCGTTTTGCACAAGGGCTACGCGTTCTCCGGATTCCCACTTTTCAAGGCGGAAAGGTCCGGTTCCAATTGGATTTATATGATATTGGTTTTTCCATTTTTTAACGGCTGCAGGACTAACGATACTGGCTGCAGGAATGGTCAAACTATGGATAAAGGGGGCATATGGAGATTTTAAACGGATTCCTACTTTCGAACTAGATATTTCGTAAACACTGTCTACCATGTCGAAAATATACTTGGCATATCCGATGTTTGGAGGATAAAAAGGGTGGGATGTATCCATCTGTCGTGAAAATGAGAAGACAACGGCACGAGCGTTTAATTCGTTTCCATCATGAAACCGGACCCCTCTTCGAAGCTTAAAGACTAATGTTTTTCCATCTTTTGATATTTGCCATGAAATGGCCAGGCTTGGTTCCAATAAGCCGGTTTCATGATTATAGCGGACCAGGGTATCATATATCGCTGCAATCGCCGTTTGGGACTCTTCGGAAACGCCAGTGGCCGGATCAAGGGTATTTATCCTGGCGCTTCTCCCCCACACCAATGTGCCGCCATAAACAGGTGGGGGGCTTGCCACGGATGTTCCATATGCAATTATGATAGTAAAAATTGTTACCAATAAGATAATTAGATTATCCTTTTTCACTTATCCCACCCCCTTGGATTAAGAACTATAATACCCAACACAAAAAAAGAATAAAGCTATTTTTTATCATCCAGTCAATTAACCCCTTGTTCCTTGGTAATCAAAATTATTGTGCGAAGTCAAGAAATCATGTTTCAACTAGCAAATTAACCGTATAAGGTTTTCCGTCTTTTGGATTCCGCAGTTTACGGGTAAAGACAAACGATTCTCAACATCCGCATATAAGTAAGGTATTGTAATTTAAGAAGCTAACAACCAAGTCAAAATCAAACACCTTTTTCCTTACCTAGTTAAAACATGAAAAATAATGGTTTGAACTAAACTAAATACAGGTAAAAAAGAAAAAGCGTTGAACAAACCTTTCTCGTATGCTTATATCCACCTATAAAAAATCAAAAAAAGGATCAGTCAAATTCAACAAACTAACTTAATGATCCGTCGACAGTGCTTACAACAAGGACATAACTATGATTCAGGACAATGCCGGCTTTTATTACCGTCATGGAGAGCTTTCCTTCGACTTTGATGATGAACACCAGGATTATGAACTCGCAGGTATTGAATTTGTCATCCTCAAAAACTATTTAGAAGACATATCAAATGCTCTTCATCTTTTTTGTGGTGCTGGAAGACATGTTTTAGAATTCTCCAAACACAATATACAATCGGTTGGATTGGATATCAGCAGCTATTTGATCTGCAGGGCAAATGAGTTGTTAAAAAAAGAAAAATGCCTCAATGCCAATGTTTTATGCGCAAACGTTTTGAATCTTCCATTCCACGAAAAGCAGTTTCAGTGTGTAACCGCACTGGGAAACAGTATTTGCCTTTTAACCGGTGACCAGCTAAAAATATTATTTCTTCAGATAAAAAAAGTGGTTAAAAAAAGTGGCCTCTTTCTAATGGATATGCCGGATTTCCATTGGCTGATAGAAAAGCAGGGAATGGAACTTAACAGCGGATCTATGACTAAAGAGTTTATTTCAAATAAATTCGGACCGGGACAGTTTACCTGGGAGCGATCATATCACCCTGATAAAAACATGATTTGTTCAAATGAGGAAATCGTTTTCGCCTTGGGCGAGCACAATGAGAAAAGATTAAAAAGCAAGTTTTGTTTTAATACACTTTATCCTGATGATGTTAAAGCCATTGCAAATACCTTCCGTTTGGAACATCTCACGACAATATCCTATGAGGATCCCAGAGAAATATATAGAGGAATGCTAAAAAAAAGACTGTTTATGGTTTTTCAAAACGCATAAAAAGCAATCAGCCATTTTCTATTTCTTATATAGGGATTCTCAAAAGAAGGTATTGCCATTTGAGCACTTAGGCTCGTTAGTTTTAAGAAGACGGCCTCAGGCGGATTTAAAAAAAATTCGGCAGCCGCTTCTTAGAACTAACGAACCGGTATATGTAAATACGGTTACCCTGGGTAATGGCGCCTCATATTTTAATTATCCCGATCTTGCAGTATAATGTTCCTTTTT
>JAKSAU010000892.1 GCA_022361535.1 Desulfobacterales bacterium | reverse complement strand
AGGGTTGAGAGTGCGATTGCGACTGGTAGTTGGATTGGTGAGAGGAAGGGTGTTACGCAGAATATTGATAAGAATAATACTTTTGCGATTATGAGTCAGTTGCAGAGGGTGACTTCTACTTTGCCTGGAGAGCAGGAGAATTTGGCGGCACGGACTGTTCATCCTACTCATTATGGAAGGTTTTGTCCGGTTGAGACTCCTGAGGGTACTGAGATTGGTTTGAGGAAAAATTTGGCTTTGCTGGCTCGTGTTTCTACTAGGACCACTATGGATCATGATGATGTGATTGGAGTTTTGAATGCTGTTGATATGAGGGAGGATGGGGATACGGATGTTTTTTATAATGGTAGGTTTGTTGGGGCAACGGATGATAGCGAGGGTTTTGTGAGGGCTGTTCGAGGCGAGAGGAGACGGAATAATTTGCCACTTCAGATGTCTGTTCGGTTTGATAAGTTTTTGAATGCGGTTCAGATTAGTAGTGAGATTGGTCGTGTTATTCGTCCTGTTATCGTTGTTGAGGGAGGGGAGTCTGCTTTGAAGGGTGAGCATATTGAGTTGATTAAGCAGGGGGCTTTGAGTTGGAGGAATTTGTTTGAGAAGGGGATTTTGGAGTATTTGGATGCGGCTGAGGAGGATGATTGTTATATTTGTATGGAGGAGGGGGATTTGACGAGTGAGCATACGCATTTGGAGATTGATAAGATTGATATTTTCGGGGCTAGTGTTTCTTTGATTCCTTTTGGGAACCATGATCCGCCTGCTCGTATGGTTAAGGGTGGGAGTAGAGCTTATCGTCAGGGGTTGGGCCTTTATGCTGCTAATTTTCCTGTGAGGATTGATACTGATGTTAGCTTGTTGCATTATGCTCAAAAGCCTTTGGTTAGGTCTTTTACTTATGATACGCTTAATGTTCATCCGGTTGGACAAAATGTTGTTTTGGCGGTTATTCCTTATGATGGTTATAATGCTGATGATGCTGTTGTTTTGAATAAGGGTTCTGTAGATCGTGGGTTTGGTAGGAGTTCGAGACTTAGACCTTATGTTTCTGTTGAGTTGAATTATGCTGGTGGTTTGCGAGACGAGGTTTGTGTTCCGGATAAGGATGTTAGTGGGTATAGGACCGAGGAGAGTTATAGGTTTTTGGAGGATGATGGTATTGTTTACCCTGAGGCTGAGATGAATGAGGGCGAGGTT
>JAKSAU010001029.1 GCA_022361535.1 Desulfobacterales bacterium | reverse complement strand
TCATGTCTCAGAACCAAGCCGCAATAAGGAGAATGGTTAAATTTACTTCTGACTATAAGTCCTATTTTGTAAAAAAAGACCTAAACTGGGTCTATCACATCCAGTTATTCTATGCGAACAGGAATGTTATACAGCATTACAATAGTCTCCAGGTATACCTGGACGACTTTGACGCTTTGCTCAAATATACCTATGAGAATTTTGACAGCATTACAAAGGCAAAAACCGAGATCCACCTGAAAAACTATGATGAGTATTATCTGCGGTACCGCCGGGCAGTAGACTCCCACAATCGTCTCAATGTCAAGCGCATTGAATTTCAAAACGCTTTTCTGCTCGAGTATCCGAATGTGAAAGACTATCTGCCCGGTCAGCGTCAGACAGAGACTTTCCGGCTTTGGGAATAATGGGACGTCCTTAAATATTTAAGGAAAGGTACGACCACTTTATTTTTATTCCCACCTGATAAGTCATAGGTAATACTGACGATGGGTACGTTTATTTTTTTCTCAATCTGCTCGGCCATGGCTTCTGTCACAAGCCCTGGGCAACAAAACGCCGGATTTGCACCTATAAGTAAAGCAATATCCGGATGTTCATTTACGATATGATGAATCTTAAGAAGGTTATCCATGGATTCACCGGTATGTTCAGGCAATATACCATACTCTTCCAGAACATTCTCATATGAGGCCGTTACCCTGAGGTCTGTTTCTTTCAAAAATGGTGAAAAATACGGATAGTACTGCTTTTCCATGGTTTTCATAGCAGCGAGCAACGCCTTATTGGAAATCAGGCTCAAGTACTTGCCTTCTTTAAACCACTTTTTAAAATATGAGTTTGCAATGATTTGTACGTATTGATAGTAAGGCGTCGTTACAACTTCGCCACCGTTTTCTTCAATGAACCGGATCAAGTCCTGATTCATTGTACTGTTGTCTCGGACATACAAATCTCCAAAAACCCCAACTTTGGGGCGTTTCTCTTTTTTCACGGATATACGATTAAAGATTGAAATAATCTCTTTTAAGGCCTTTTCCTTTGAGCCTCCTGTCAAAAAGGCACTTCCCATGATGGATGCTGCAGAAACAAGAGCCTCATCTGTCTGGCCTTTTTTTATCTCATAAGGCCTGATTTTACATCCAATACTCCTAAAAAGCCCACCAAACATATATGCAAAATATGTATTTGTTGACGCCTTTAATCCAATATCAAATAATGATAATTCACCTCGATATATCTGGGAATTTTCAAACCCTCTTTGCTCACGGCGCAATATTTTCTGTATATGGTAAGGATACATTTTAATGTTGCATGCAATTTCCGAATCATTTAGCCACAGGACTGTTTTAGCCGGATCAAGTCCATGTTTATCAACCGTATGGATAAATCCTGCAGCAACTGCGTTTAGCGGCAGACATTGACCGGTATTGGTCAGCAACCCTTTTTTGAGCGTTTCCTGGTTTTCTTCCATCAGGATCGCATTGTATCCTTCATTTTTTAGAATATTGACAATGAGGTGCCCAGTGATGGCATCCCAGTTCGGAAATACAATGGTTTTCTTTTCAAGGGAGCTTGTAAATCTTGGCGTAAATTGGGCTCCTGTGATCTGTCTGGTTTTCTCATTTTGTTCTTTGTGGTTGGAAAACGCTCTGACAGCAGCTTCAATTCGGGTTTCATA
>JAKSAU010000531.1 GCA_022361535.1 Desulfobacterales bacterium | reverse complement strand
CACGTAGTGGATTAACAAATTTTACCCGGACAAAAGTGAAATAAAAAGTTGAATTCTAAATTCCCCTCCTTGGAAGGGGGTAAAGGAGGTTGTTAATATGTCAATGGACAAGGTTATAGAAAAAAAGAAAGGCTTAAAACCAAAGCATATTATTTGGGGAATAGGAGCTTTATTTATTTTATTCTTGCTGTATAAAATTGTTTTTGCTGAATCTCAATCGGTATACAGGGTAGAAAAAGATAAGCTAACCATTAGTAATGTTAAGGATGGTCTTTTTAATGATTACATTACAATTATTGGGCAGGTAGAGCCTATTTCAACCATATACCTTGATGTGGAAGAAGGTGGAAAAGTTGAAGAGATATACATTGAAGAAGGGGAAATGCTCAACGAAGGGGATGTTATCCTTAAACTTCGGAATAATGATTTGAATACAACCATTATGAATAGTGAATCTCAACTGGCTTATCATGCGAATGAGTTAAGGAATACACAAATTCAAATTGAGCAGCAGCAAATTCAGAACAAACGCCAGAAATTACAGGCCGATATGCGTGTTATCCAGTCAAAACGTAAATTTCTTCAAAATGAACGTCTTTTTAAAGAAGATTTAATAGCAAAAGAGGAATATTTGCAAGCAATGGAAGATTTTGAGCTGGCGGAAAAAGAACAGACACTTACCTACGAAAAGTTGATTCAGGATTCCATTTTCCGGGCGAACCAAAAGCAACGGATGAATGAAAGCCTGGAAAACATGCGCATGAGCCTGGCTATGGCGCGCAAACGATTGGAAAACCTGAAGGTAAAAGCACCAGTGGAAGGACAGCTAGGATTACTTGATGCAGAAATTGGACAGAACATTAATCGGGGACAGCGACTTGGATTGGTTCATATTTTAACGGATTTTAAAATTAATGCACAAATTGATGAGCATTATATCGACCGGGTCCGGCGCCATCTTCCCGCAGCTTTTGACCGTAGTGGTGTCGATTATGGCTTGAATGTTAAAAAGGTTTACCCTGAAGTACGCGATGGACAATTTGAGATTGATATGATTTTTGAAGGGGACAAACCTGAAAATATTCGTACTGGACAAACCTATCATATCCGGCTTGAATTAGGTGAATCTGAAGATGCTGTTCTTATTCCTCGAGGAGGGTTTTTTCAAAGCACGGGTGGGCAATGGGTGTATGTGTTAAATGAAAATGAAACAGAAGCAGAAAAAAGAAGTATCAGGATTGGAAAGCAGAACCCACAATTTTATGAAGTACTGGAAGGTCTTAAAGCAGGGGAAAAAGTCATTACTTCAAGCTATGACCTGTTTGGGGATAATGATAAGTTGATTTTTAGATAGGGTTTCACGGTGAAAGGTTTAAGGGTAAAAAGGTAAATTTTTGTACCTTATTCAATTATTCACCCTAAAATCTATTTAAAATGGAAAACAAAATTGAAAAGTTTGAAGATTTAAGAATTTGGCAGGAAGGTGTAGACATTGCGGTTAAGATTTATTCTTTGTTTAAATTCTGTAAGGACTTTGGATTAAAGGATCAAATCCAAAGATCAGCTGTTTCAATTCCTTCGAATATTTCAGAAGGTTTTGACAGACAATCGAACAATGAATTTATTCGGTTTCTTAAAATTGCAAAAGGATCTTGTGCTGAATTGAGAACTCAATTAATTATAACACATAAGATTGAATTAATAGAAAATAATGAAGAATTAATTGAAAGGATTAAAACCCTTTCTGCAATGATTCAAAAAATGATAACATACAGGGAAGGTATTAAGGAAAAGGGTAACAAGGTGAAAAGGTAGAAAGCCATATGGTGACAGGGTAGATTTTCCACATCACACCCTGCTACCTTTCAACCATAAACCCCTTCAACCATAAATTTGAAAAAATGATTAAAACAGAGAAACTAATTAAAGTGTTTCGCACGGAAGAGATTGAAACCAGTGCGTTGAACCAGGTAAACCTTCATGTTAAGAAAGGTGAATTTGTGGCTATTATGGGACCATCTGGTTGTGGTAAATCAACTTTGTTAAACATTATCGGATTGTTGGATAACCCGTCTGATGGTAAGTATTTTTTTGATGGGCAGGAAGTAGGTCAGTTAAAAGAACGGAACCGTACCCAACTTCGGAAAGGTAACATTGGTTTTGTTTTTCAAAGCTTTAACCTGATTGATGAGCTTAATGTTTACGAAAATGTAGAGCTCCCGTTGATTTACCTGAAATTAAAAGCCCGTGAGCGTAAGGCAATGGTTGAAAAGGTGCTGGAACGAATGAAGATCAGCCACCGTAAAAAGCACTTTCCTCAGCAGCTTTCAGGGGGTCAGCAGCAGCGTGTTGCCATTGCCAGGGCTGTAGTCGCCAACCCTAAACTAATTCTTGCGGATGAGCCTACCGGT
>JAKSAU010000795.1 GCA_022361535.1 Desulfobacterales bacterium | reverse complement strand
GACGTAGTGTACACCATTTTCGTGGCGTTTCTCATCGCCTGTATGTTTGTGCTGTTCTTCCAGACATTCTTCATGGGATTGTACGTTAAAGTGCTGAACGTCCCCAAGGAGTACCTGGGATCGGTCCTGCTGGCCATGTGCGTGGTGGGCAGTTTTGCGCTGAACAACCGGATGTTTGACGTCTATTGTTTCATGGGATTCGGGATCCTGGGATATTTTCTCGAGCTGGTGAAAATCCCGAACCTGCCGGTCATCCTGGGATTGATTCTCGGGCCCATGGCTGAAAACCACCTGAGAAGCGGGCTGGATATTTCGGACGGCTCACTGCTTCCCCTGGTTACCCGGCCCATCCCGCTGGTTTTCCTGGTGATGGGCCTGCTCCCCTTTTTCCTGCCCCTGGTCAAGAATAAAATGGGTAAACAAAACGATTAAAGGCAAACTGAATAAACAGGAGAGGCACGAATGACAAAAAAGGCAATGCTGCTTCATGACCGTGACAATTCAGCGGTTGCAGTGGAAGATATACTCAAGGGTGAACCCGTTGAAATTGTGTGCAAAGGGGCCGTGGCCCAAACGGTTAAAGCCCTGGCCGATGTTCCCTTTGGATTTAAAATATCAACCCGGGAAATCAAGGCGAGCCAGGATATATTAAAATACGGCCAGGTCATCGGCATGGCGTCCCGCGACGTGGCCCGGGGAGACCGGCTTCATATCGAGAACATCAAAGGGCTCAGGGCCTGACCCCCGGCCCCGAAACAAAATTAAGGAACATAAGATGAGTTTTTTAGGATACCCGCGCCCCGACGGTTCCGTGGGGACGAGAAATTTCGTGCTGGTGCTTCCCGGCGGACTGATCTCACAAAAGATCTGTGAATTCATCGACGGTGTGAAAACCATTATCACCCCCGACTCGGGCAGCGGCAGAACCGGCCCTGACAGGGAAACCGTGGCCAGGATCCTGGTCGGGCTTGCCAAAAATCCAAATGTCGCAGGGGTGATCCTGCACAACCAGCACCCGGCCATGATGAGCGACGAACTGAAGCCTGAAATGCTGGCCGAAGAGATCCGGAAAACGGGCAAGCCCGTGGAACTGATCAGCGAAGAAAAATACAGGGACAGCTACGAGCTCCTGGTCCGCGGATATAAGGCGGCCCGGAAACTGGTGCACCAGGCCTCTTTTATCCGGCGCCGGGAGGTGGGGGACGAACATTTGTGCCTGGGGGTGAAATGCGGGGTCTCCGACGCCACAAGCGGTATGGCCGGCAACCCTTCGGTGGGGCGGCTCTTTGACAGGGTCGTTGAAAACGGCGGCACCGCCATGTTCGGCGAAACCACGGAAATCATCGGCGCCGAGCATGCCCTTGCCGGCAGGGCGGTGAACAAAGAAGTGGCCGGCCGGATTGTTGACGCGGCCAGAAACATCGAAGAGAAATCCAAAAGCTACGGCCTGGATATCCGGACGGTGAACCCGATTCCCGCCAATATCAAAGCCGGCATCAGCACCCTTGAAGAGAAATCCCTCGGGGCGATCTGCAAGTCCGGCACCGGCCCGATCCACGGGGTGCTGCAGTATGGAGAGCGTCCCCCCGGCAAAGGTCTCTACTTTGTTGACAACTGGATGTCCCTCAACAGCATCTTCCTTGGGTATACCGCGTCCGGGGCCAATGTCACCCTCATGCAGTGGGGCGGGGCAGCCTATACAGACGATACCTTCCTCTACCCCAGCCTGGGGGTGGTCGCTCCCCTGTTGTGGTGCACCGGCAACACGTATACCTATGACGCCTGCAATGACACCATGGATTATTGTTCCGGAACGGTTATCGACGGGGAGGAAACCATTGAAGAGGCAGGGGACAGGCTTTTGGAACTGGTACGGGAAATCGCTTCCGGCGCCAGGGCAAAATCGGAAATGCTCCGGTTCCAGGAGGCCAATAAAATGTACTTCCAGGAGGGGGCCTTCTAACCGGCCCCATCCCGGCGCAATGACGCCAAAAGGAGCATGTTTTAAATGAAACCGTTCATACGCCTCACCGACCCCATTGACCGGGCTGCGGGGCGGCGGGAGCACATCCCCGCGGCCCCGGCAGGGGATTGACCGCCAATGGGCCCCTCCGGCGATAAAAAAATTGTCTGGTCTTCCTGTAACGTGAACTGCGGAAGCCGCTGCCCGTTGCGGGTGCATGTGGAAAACGGCAGGGTCGTCCGTGTGGACCCGGACAATACCGGCGGGGACCGGGGGTTCGGCACCCACGAAATACGGGCCTGCCTGCGCGGCCGCGGGCTGCGCAAATGGATCTATTCACCGGAACGGCTGCGCCATCCCCTGAAACGGGCGGGCAGGCGCGGTGAGGGAAAATTCGTACGGATCTCCTGGGATGAGGCCCTGGACCGCATCGCCGGCAACCTGCGCCGGGTGATCGATACCTACGGCAATGAGGCGGTGTTCCGCATATACGGTACCGGCAACCTGGGCGGCGTGGTCTCGGGGCGGGAGCAGATTGACCGCCTGATGAACCTGCTCGGGGGGCAATTGGGCTATTACAACTCCTACAGCACCGCCCAGATCACACATGCCGTGACCTACACCTACGGCAGGTCCGACTGCGGCAACTACCTCACCGATACGGTGAACAGCAGGCTCCTGGTCTTCTTTGGCAACAATCCCGCCGAGACCCGGATGAGCGGCGGCGGGTCCGTAAGGGACCTTGTGAAAAGCCGACAGGCAAACCCGGTGCGGACCATTGTGATTGATCCGCGCTTTACCGACACGGCCGCCGGGTTTGCCGATGAGTGGATTCCCATCCGGCCGGGAACGGACGCGGCACTGGTCAATGCCCTGGCCCATGTGATGATCCGGGAAGGGATGGTGGACCAGGGCTTCCTGGACCGGTATTGCGTGGGGTTCGACCCCGGGACCATGCCCGGGGATATCCCGCCGGGCAACAGTTACAAGGAGTACATCCTGGGACTGGGCCGGGACCGCACACCCAAGACGCCGGGCTGGGCCGCCCCCATCACCGGCATACCCGAAGAACGCATCATCACCCTTGCGCGGGAGATCGGTTCGGCCAAACCCGCCTATATCGCCCAGGGGTGGGGGCCCCAGCGCCACGCCAACGGGGAGCAGACCGCCAGGGCCATCTGCATGCTCGCCGTTCTCACCGGCAATGTCGGTATCCCGGGGGGCAACAGCGGGGACCGGGAAGGGGCATTCGGCATTCCCTTTCCCCGGGTTCCCACGGGTCAAAACCCCGTAAAAATTTCCATTCCCTGTTTCTTGTGGACAAAGGCGGTCCGGGACCACCGGAACTTCACGGACCTGGCCGACGGCCTGGTGGGGGCAAAACAGCTAAAGGCCCCGGTTAAATTCCTGTGGAATTTTGCCGGCAACACCCTGGTGAACCAGCATTCCGACATTTCAAGAACCCATGGGATTCTCAGTGACACCGGCCTGTGTGAAATGATCGTTCTCATCGATAATGTCATGACCGCCAGTGCGGCATACGCGGATATTGTCCTGCCGGCCACCTCCTCCTTTGAAGAGAGCGACCTCTGCTACCAGGGGTATGCCGTTGAAATGGGGTCCCTGATTTTACGGCAGCAGGCCATCGCCCCGCTTGGGGAGTGCCGGACGCTTTACGACATCTGTGCGGGCATTGCCGGGCGGATGGGGGTTGAAGCGGCGTTTACCCGGGGCAGAACCCATGATCAGTGGGTGGAGCACATGTATCACCAGTGCCGCAAGATCAGGGCGGACCTCCCGGAAAGCTATGCAGACGCCGTCGAAAGAGGCGTGTT
>JAKSAU010000926.1 GCA_022361535.1 Desulfobacterales bacterium | reverse complement strand
CTCAACAACCTCAACAACACCCAATCCAACAATCTTACCAGCACTGAAGAAGAAACCTCAGACATGATGGATTTCTTACTAAAACCGAAATCTAAGAGTCTATCACGTCTACCGTTAGGGAATCCGACTGCTGTTAGTACGAGCCAATCCATGCAGGATACTCTTAACAGTGTTTCGCATAAGATGTCTCAGATGAAAGCCACCCTCGAAAACATAAAAGAACGAGGAACTGCCGCTACCGAAACAGAATCGGCATCGATCCTATCCCTCGCAAACGAGATTAACGATACAATCAATACCACCAGCTTTAACGGTAATACCGTATTTGGATCAGACGGAAAAGACATCTCCTTTTCGATCGGCAACGGCTCCATGATTACCCTCGCAGCACAAGATCTTAATATGTCTACAGCAGATATCGATCTTCACTCCACCGAGGGGATCAACTCCGTGCTGGAGGCAACATCAGATTCTCTCGCGAACGTTCAAGAACTAGAGAACACCATGGAGACACAGGTCAACCGCTTATCCAATGCCTCACAGATTCTTGAGCCCGAGGAAAGTAGTGAACCTAATCAGAACGCTGCTATTCTACTCGCGAGTCTAGCCGCTGAGGAAAGTGCGGATACGATGGAATACCTTTATGAAATGGATGACACCGAGGAACCTAAACGTGTTGCCAGCTTATTATCGTCGACGATGACTAACTAATCCTCATCGACATCCATGGCCATATATTCGCGTTGCCCTTCACTGGCGTAACTGACAGGTGGAAGGTCTTCGACGTCGATTTCTTCAGGTTCCTCATCAACCTCTTCGTACTCGACATCGTCTTCCTCGGCCAGGTCTTGGTAGCCAGCCTCTGCATCAGCCTCCATCTGCCTACAAACAGCTTCATATTCATCGAGAGTCATCAACACTTCACGTGCTTGACTGCCCTTGTATTCACCGAGAATGCCAGCAGCGGCCATCATTTCGATAATCCGTGAAGCCCGAGCATACCCGACACTGAGGCGACGTTGTAAGAGTGAGACACTACCACGTTTACTTGCCAACACGATGCGTACCGCTTCATCAAACAAATCATCTTTCTGCATCTCTGCT
>JAKSAU010001279.1 GCA_022361535.1 Desulfobacterales bacterium | reverse complement strand
TTGGAATGTACTATGACACACCAATTGACAAATATATTCCAAAGAACACTGATGAAGTAGAAATCATTACCTTGATCAACAGGTTTCACAAAGCTTCTATGGACCATGATCTTGGAAACTATTTGGCCTGCCTTAATAAAAAAGGCAGTTTTATGTTCAGTGGGACAAGGATGATTTCAAAAGATGAACTGACAGCCCTTCTACCCCAATTCTGGTCTGATTTGAAATCCGGTGATATGTTAGCACGTGCTATGTGTCGTGAAAGCTTAAATGGTAATTTTTTTAAAGGGTCTCTCTATGATCCTTTAATCACTTTGGAAGGACATAAGGCAAGTGCGTCAGTAAAATTTGTCACACCGATTATACGATGGAAAACATTGCTGTTTATAGATTTCCTTAAGCAAGAAGAGATCTTGCAAATCAGCCGTTTTGAGTGGGATATGGGATAAAGGAAAATAGTATACGGCATATGTAAATAAACCAAATGAAGCGGATGATTCCGCTTATTCGAAAACGTAACATCAATCGGTCAACTTTATGTGAGGAGGATTAATCATGCCAATAAAAGGAAATAAGTATAAATATATAAAAACCAGAATTTGGGATGCAAGTGCATCTGATTTTCAGTATCCTGAACTGGTAGATAGTGGGCCTGATTCTGTTAACAACAAACCAAATGTTGGGATCTGCTTTTCCGGCGGAGGGACACGCTCCGCAAGTGCGACTCATGGTCAGATGCGAGCCCTGGATCACCTCGGCCTTTTGGAGAATGTCCGTTATATTTCCTGTGTTTCAGGCGGGTCCTGGGCTGCTGTCCCTTATACCTATTTACCGAAAAGCTGGGAAGATGATCATTTTTTCGGTACCGTGATGGAGCCGGGAAACATCACTCTAGATATGTTAAAGCAAATTAATAAACGCAATTATCTGCATACAGTTACTCATGCCGGTATAATTGACGATGTTGTCGAACATTGGTTGAAGCTAGCTGGTGATGAGACCTATTCCAGGGCCGTAGGAGATATTTTTTTAGATCATTTTGGGCTTCATTCATTGAAACGATTTTTCGCATACACGAAAAACCAGGTGGATGAAATTCTTAAAAATAATCCAAAAGCGGATGCGAATGATTTTTACACCGTCAGAGAAAACCGCCCATTTTTAATCGTATGCGGTACCCTGTTAAGACCCGGCCCCAAAGATGCTTTGTTTGAAATGACTCCGTGGTACAGCGGTATCAGTCAGTTATATAAAGGGTTTGGATCAAACAAGCAAAACATTGGCGGGGGTTTTATAGAATCTTTTGCTTTTGATTCAGATGCTCCAGAAAACTACAGAGTTGGGAACACGACTGCGCTTGTGAGGCTGGGTAAAAGGAGACACCGGTTCACCCTTTCTGACATGATTGGCACCAGCGGTGCTGCTCCTGCCGAAGTGCTTGATAAATTCGGGCTCAATGACCTCGGGTTTCCGGAATTCAAATACTGGCCTGTACTAAAAACGGCAGGTAAGGCGCTTAAAGCAAAAGAATATGAATTCGGGGACGGCGGCAATATAGAAAATCTCGGTATCATGCCGCTGCTTAAAAGAGGGGTTAAGAAAATAGTCGTATTTGTGAACACTAAGAAAAAACTCAAGAAAAATGACTTGAACGTTATTAACGGTGCTGTAAAAGATCTGTTTACACCCAATCATGTGAACCATATATTTCCTGAAAATGAGCTCAAAATACTTATCAAAGCACTCAATCAACGATTAAACAACGATGAATCGGTGACGCATAGGGCCACATACAGTCTGATTAAAAACAGTCATTATGGATTATCTGCAGGTCAGAATATAGAAATACTATGGGTTTACAACGAACGGTTTAAGTCTTGGGAGAATGATCTTCCTGAATCTGTCAAAAACCGGATCGGACACGGGGATCTGGCAAATTATCCGCATTTTTCGACATTTTTCGAGAATTTCAGCCCCATTGACCTGAAACCCATCCAGGCGTCTCTTTTAAGTCATTTATCCAGTGCGGTAGTCTTTGATAACCGGGCAGATATGATTCAGATGCTGACATAGAAACAAATATTCAGATAGCAAGGACAATGTATGATTCAAAGTAGAATAAAGTTTCTCTCAATCCTAATTCTGTTGTTATTACTTATATTTGGTAATCCGGGATGTGCTTTAATGAAGGAACCAGACAGTTGCAAACTGTAAAAAATTCCTGCGAACTGGGTCAAGAAGAAAAAGAAGTCCTGACTGAATTAAATCCAGGTGAATTCAAAACAGTTTCCATCTGTACCTGCCGCCTCTGGAATGCCTCTGGCATCAAAATTAAAAAAGGCCAGTCCTATTCATTTAAAATCGATGCGGTTCACAACTGGGTTGATGGTAAGGTCGAATCGGATCCAGAAACTGGATGGCATGGATCGTTTTACAAAACCATAGGATTTCTATTCGGGTTTTTAAAACGGGCTTCCAAAACTGGCTGGTATTTACTCACAGGAACTGTAGGTATGACAGACAAACCTAACGAGCCAGTTATCTAAGTCGTTAGAAATAAAAAAGCCCTGACCGTTTGCATTAAACGATCAGGGCTTTAAAAGAATAATCCGGCAGCGTTCTACTCTCCCACACAGTCTCCCATGCAGTACCATCGACGCTAAGGCGCTTAACTTCCGTGTTCGAGATGGGTACGGGTGTGACCACCTTGC
>JAKSAU010000010.1 GCA_022361535.1 Desulfobacterales bacterium | reverse complement strand
TGATAATACAATCTAATTGCCTTGCTGCATAATCGAGACAATGGGTAGCACAGTTGCTTCTCTGGGGAAGGCTTAATGTCTTGAGTTGTTTCAAAGCGTTTTTATGTTTTTGCTTTAAAAATAATTTCTCGGCAAGCAGTTCATCTGTATCGATCGCATTAGAAGTCGGAATGAAATAGTGTAGAGGGGCAGTAAGATTAGGAACGCGATACTCCACAGTAGCTCCTCCCTTTAATTTGGGACGCATAGGTGCAGTCGTCGACAGGGATTCGTAGTTCAATAAGAGAGTCTCACGAACCGTACGATTTGCTCCATAGCGACTTGAGCCTCGTTCGGAAATGATGTGTGTGGGATTCCAATCATCCTCCACCCAAACATGTCCAGAAAGCGTGTTTGTCTGTTCAATAATGGTCGCTTTTTTAATAGTTGTTGATAGAAGACATAAAGAGGATTTACCATTAGGAGCTTTTAAACGTTTTAAGTAAGCAATGATCTGTAAACCTGATTCAAATGGTCCATCGGTAAGTGTGAGGCAAATAATAGGACCATCGGCATGCCAATCCTCTGAAGCATTAACATTCATTGTCTGCATATTTTCCATCGTATATATACCATATCCCCATGGGATCAGACCTGTTGTTAGGAAACTCGGGGGGGATGTTGGTTCATTACCCACTTCACGTTGAGCATGATTGACTTTTCCTTGCGGTGAATAGTTGTATCGTAGTTTCTCCTGTCCATCCCATGAATTGATACGTTGTTGATTCCATTGGGGTTGAAAACGGACGGTGACGTGGTTTGCAGGGTGGGCAGAACGAAAATAAACTTCATCTTGGGAACTAAGTTGATAGGGAATGGATGCTTGGTCTTTGAGGTTCGTTAGATCTTGAAAATTGTCTAGTGTTAGTTCACTATGATATTTTCCAGCGTTGTATTGAACATGAAAGGACATTTCCTTTTGATCGCTAGCACGGTATGTATAGCGGACATTATAAGGAATGGCCTCAAGATAATCATGTCGTATAGTATCACCAATAAGGTGAGCTGGTGGTGATGTGTGGAAGGCCTCAATTTCTGTTTGGATTCGGGTACTGATTTCACTCTCGGAGTACTCATAAGTAGGCCAAGATTCCTCAATGTAACGGCCTGAGATTGTTCCGGTCTCAATCCAAGATTTACGTGGGTGGGATGTTAGTTCCTGTAAAAGTGACTTAGTTTCGGCCGGACTTAGGTTTCGTCCTATGAGAGGGGTCGTCCAAGAGGTACAAACAAGCAGCAGAATGAAATGATGATTTAGAGATTTCATTGCCCATCTCCTAATATAGGAAGTGACCATAAAAGGAGGGAGGGTAACGACGATCGCACCCTCCCTTTAATAGGCGCCACTGTTTGGCTTTTTATGTATGGGTTTTTTTATGTTTTTGTTGTTGTTTTTTACTGTTCCAAATTGGTTGATATCTCTGGGATTACTGGTTGGGGTCCATCTCATTACTGTCGTTAATAAGTCCTCTTGTTTTCGCAAGCCAAAATTGTGAGAAGTATGCGAGATCGTTACTATCAATGATGTTATTGCTATTAAAATCGAGTTGTTTTTGGGGATCGTTCGGTTCAGTTATAATCGTTTGCCAATGATTCGCCAAGATAGCGAAATCAGTTAAGGAAACTTTATGATCCTCATCAAAATCACGGGTTGGTACCAGCGGGAATAACATTTCAAATGATGGTTCTATCTTATGTACATCTGTGTCTATCATTGTGACTACACAATCTCCTGGTGCATAGAAGCTGCAGAGGCATTGTATCGCTTGTTTCTATGGCAGGCAACAGCAGCACTGAAGCTAAATTGTGTGGAAACGGCGCTTATTTCACCATTCAGAG
>JAKSAU010000309.1 GCA_022361535.1 Desulfobacterales bacterium | reverse complement strand
TGAAACTCGGCATGAGTTCTGGGGGACAAGTGGTCGCAAGTTCAAATCTTGCCGTCCCGACCATAAGAAAATAAAGGCTTTCAGCGTTTTGCTGAAAGCCTTTTTTGATTTTTGGTTGCACCTTTTGGTTGCGACGTTACATTTTTTCGAAACTAAAATATAAATTATCTGTCTTTTTAGTTTGCATTCCTGAGAAGAGTCAGGATAATCTTCACTTAAGTTGATTTCCGGAACCTTATAAGTATTCAAGATGTAATCGATTTTTTAATGCAGCATCAGACCCTGCCACGTTAGCGTGTTTTTGTTGGCAGTGGTAGGGTATAGATAGGGGTACAAGGATGCTTTGTAGGAAGCAATACATGCCTGTACTGTTTGTGGTCTTTAGTATGTTGCTCATGCTACTGGGCGTGTCAAAGTATTGCTTGGCAGATAACCTGATGGTCTTTGGGGGTGTTCCTAACATCCCGCCACTCTCATTCGTTCAAGAGGGCAGTGCTAAGGGGTTTTTCCCTGATGTTCTTTCGGAAACCGGTAAGCGGGCGGGACTGGAAATCATCATTGTTCTTTATCCATTTAAAAGGCTTAACAGATATTTGCAGCTTGGTGAACTTGACGGTACGATTTCCATCTTTCACAAAAAAGAACGTGAAGGGTATTTGCTGTATTCAAAATACCCGGTATTAGTGAGTAGAACTCTTGTTTTTGTCAAAAAAGGCAAGGAGTTCACTTTTCGTTCAATAAGCGATCTGTACGGGAAAAAATTTGGTGCTATCGCAGGGTGGTCTTTGAATAATTTAGAATTAGAGAGGGCTGTAAAAGAAAAGAAGATTTTCATTGATGAAGCTGAGCGTCACGACCAAAATCTTCATAAATTAATGCTGAATCGATTCGACGGATTAATCGCAACTGAACATTTAACGTGGTATCATGCCAACCAGTTAGGAGTAGCTGAAAGTGTTGCGGCTTTAGAAACTCAAGTAGCAGAAAATAGGACATTCTTTGCGGTCAGCAAACACACCCATCGTATTAAGGATCACAAAAAAATTATGGAAAAAATGGAATCCGCTTTAAATGAAATCGTCTTGGACGGTACGTATGAAACTTTTCTAATGAAATACCAGTTGACATCCAAGAATTAAAGGAAAACATAAATTGTCAAAACCTATATTATTCCTATCGCAACATATTGCCTACTTCTCTATGTCGATTTTTATTTCTAAATGGAGGATCTCTTTCTTATGCTATCAGGATAGTTAAAAAAGGTGTAAATCGCTTCTTTGTTATAGCGTAGTAAATCTATCGACACATTCGTGAATCCATCCCCAATATATGGTTTTGGTTCGTATCTGTGTTTTTAAGCATTTACGTTTTACTCCAATCTTGTTTTTTATTGACTATTCATTCGACTTTTTATTATAACCAGATATATTGTAAAATGATTTTTCAAAATATTTTCAAGATCATACAGTTCATTAATCTTATTCTCTTCTAAATTTTATACTCACTGCTCTTCTCTACTCTTTTTTCTTCAAATTGTCGAGATTCTCAAAGGAGCCTTGGAGGAAGTTTATACTCTTGCTAAGAAAAGTATATCAAAGGATTACAATCGAATAATCGAGTCGAGAAACAAAACTGATCCGGAGCTCATATTCGTAATGGGTGAACCCATGAGCTTTGAACTTCTCTTCCCTGGAAGTTTTCCAAATGGTCCTGGTTGTGTTGTGAAACCAAACTACGCCGAAATCCTACGGTTGAGAGGGGAGGAATTTGTTACCCAATGGTAAGTGGGTGATCTAATCAAAAAGTACATTATGATAGACAACTAAAAAAAAGTTATTCAACTAAACAAGGAGGTGTATCATGAGACATTCAGTGAATTCACATTCTTTACGAATTTGGGTGGCGACAATTCTGTTTGCCGGAATTGCGTGCTTACTCAGTTCATGTAGCTATATGAAAATGAACCCCCCGGCGGACAATGATAAAGTTTTTGTCCCTGGTGTGGCTAACAACAGTTGTTGGAACGCTACCGCCGCGAATATGTTGGCTGGAGCAGGTTATGGCGATGGTACGACTGTTCAAGCGAGGGCTGCCGATATCTATGGCGACATGATCGCCCAATACACTACGGTTCCAAGAGGTTGGCCGGATGCGGCGCTCAGCTGGTGGCTGGGTTCTGCGAATAACACTTGGCCGAGCAATCCCTATACTGTAGTCACCGTCTACGGCACCAAAACTATGAATCCGTGGAATGATCCCAATGGGGCTCGGGAAATTGGCAATCAATTACGTCAATGTAATTTTGTCGGTCTTGCGTTCAGCTGGCCAACAAATGCTCCTGGTGTGGTTGGTACCGGCGGGCATGCCACAACAGCCTGGGGAGATGGCTTATGGGCGAAAAAAAATGATTCATCACCCATTACCACAAATCCAACCAGAGTGATCATGACGGATTCCGATCGCGATACCGGAGGTGACGTGCAGGAATATATATACGACACTTTCACAAATCCAAATCCAGGTGGTGCAAATGAAGGAAATGGCTGGTATTTTAACTTTGATGCCAACCATCCATATCTAAGAAATATTACTGTACTGTCGCCTGCGGATAGGTTCAGTGGCTCAGCCGGAGCCCAGCGGGTTGTCGGGTCCTACAAAATCAAACAGACAAACGAGCAGAGTGCAACTGATCTCCATTATACAGTTGGCACAGATGTTGACATTCTTTCCTACCACACTTGGCTGGATCGTGAGACACCCGTGCCACCAGATATCCAAGAGCATAATCCAAGGCGGGGACTTGATGTTGATTGGGATTTAACCGACAAGCCCGTTAAACAGGGGGAAGATGTAACAATCACCACTGAGTTTATCCTTCCCAGTTGGAACGCCATATATTACCGGGACGTCCATTTCACCTATCCCAGGTTTGCCGGGGCAGTTCAAACAGACCTGATGTGGGAAATCCAAACTCCCATTATAGAAGACGCTGTTAAAATTCCCAATGTCACTGGTGGTTATGTTGTGGGAAGCTTCGAAGTGATAGATCCGCGTCTGCCTGCCGGCAAGCAACTCGTCGGTGAATATCGCTTGATCCATCAATACAGCTATAACCAATCACCGGAGCAGCATGTCTTTAGCTTGGCAGGTAGTGAAGGGTATCGTGTGGTCAACATACGTTTCGGCCATAGTTACGGTTATCCGAATAGGAAAGAACTATGGGACTTCAGCGAGTGGATGACCTCAATGATGGAGCGCTCCTATGAACTGAGTGAAGATCCTGTAAAAATAGAAATTGATTGGAGGGGTCGTTTACCGTATCCGGACCCTGGTAGCTATTATGACCGGTTGCCGGATATTAAGGATGGTCTTTCAACCGATCCTAAAAAAAGATAATCATAATCTACTCGAGATTGGAGAAGGGTGGGGCGGATGTTTCTGCCGCACCCTTTCCGGTGAACTCTGAGGACAATTAATAAAATTGAAAGACGTATTTACCTTCTGATAACAAGCTTATAAAGGCGATGCCTTGGGTTCACATTCCGCAGCAGCTAAAGTTCACGCCAAGATGTTTTATATATTTAAAAGTATGGAATTGATAGAACAACTGTTTTAGAAAACGCAATTTATCAATGTAGGCTCCTTGCTTTTCATTTTCCTCAAAAAGAAATTTAACAGGGCATAATCTTGATTTTAGACCGCAAGTTCAGGATAGGACTGCATACCAGATGTTGTGGTTGGGATCATGAGAAAAAGCATCAGCTAATACCATTCATTCTGGATCGTGTATCCTCCTACAGTTTATTTGTTTTTTTACTTTGGCTTCACAGAAACTGTTGAAAGGCAAACCATTCCTTTAAATCTTCCTCTAAAACATTCTGGGCACTACGATGTCAAAAGAGTAACTACCTGATTGCGTCCCTGATCCTTTGCTTGATAAAGAGCTTCATCGGCCTGTTTGAGCAAAGTCGAAGTAGTCTTGCCATCATGGGGAAACACAGCAATTCCGATTGAGAGTGTGATCGGGGCATAGGATTTATTGTTGAAATAGAATTTATGAGCCTGGATGTGGTTTCTAATTTTTTCAGCCACTTTCAGAGTATCGTTTTTCCCTGTTTCCGGTAGCATTAGGGTAAATTCCTCTCCACCATACCTACAGGCAATATCCTCTTCTCGGATTATTAACTGGATCAGTCGCCCGAACTCGGCCAGAATGAAATCACCAATATCATGACCATAAGTGTCATTGAATTTCTTAAAATAGTCCAAATCGATCATCATCAGCCCCATTTCGCTTTTTTTGCGGGAAGAACGACTGATCTCATGCTCCATGGTTTCAAGCAAATAGCGCCTGTTGTATAAACCCGTAAGAGGATCCCTTATGGCTTGCTGGCGAAGACTGTCCCTTAGATCCAGGTTCGCCAGAGTCATGCTAACATGCTCTGAAACGGCTGATGCAAGCTGATGTTCTTCTGGCGTCCAACTCAGGTCGTATTTGCTTGAAAAATGTAAGACGCCATGGGTTTCTCCCTGAGCAGTCAATGGGATACACAAGGTTTGCTTGTCCTTTTTTTTTCTGGTGGGAGCAGACAATATTGCCTATCCGGATATCACCGATATAAGGTTTTCCCGAACGCAGTGCCCAGCATTCCTCCGGGGAATACAGCTTGTGGGATAGCTGGTCACCGTTCCAGGATTCAACAAATTCCAAACTGTCACGAGAAGGCTTGAACAAGGCCAATCTACCTGTAAAACGAGGCAGCAGGATGGAAGTTGACAATTTAATCACTTCCAAGGCCTCTTCAATTGATTGACACGCAGTCAATTGAGTTCCCAGATTCTGTAAGGTTTCTATTTCCTCTGTGCGCTTTTGAACACGTTGCTTTAGAATGGCTTCATTAATCTGGATTAATGACATCAGATGTCGGGAGTTAAGCAGGCTCAATACACAAGCTACCAGTAACGAGACAAAACAGAAGGTTCCAAGTATCATACGCTGTCTCATGAGATCTTGCTCCAGATCGATTAGGGGAAGGGCTGTCCTGAAAAAACCTTTTTGGTGCTGCGTATTGAATTTAACCGCCACATAAAGCAGGTCAATGTTCAAGGTGCTGCTATATCTCCTGGATAAGCCAAGCCCCGATTCCCTGGCCATAAGAATTTCAGGCCGCTTGGCATGATTCTCGATTTGCTTTACTTCGGAGATGGATAACCTGGAATCCCCGAGAACATTCCCGGTCCAGTCTATAATGGTCCGTTTTCAGAGAATTTATCTGCCAAACGATCGAAATCAGGAATATCTGAACGATTCTCCATCAGGTAGATCATCTGAGCACCACTTCGTGCCAAACGGGTCAGATCCTTTTCATACCGGTCCAGAGCACGCTGTTCAAAATATAAATCAATGACACCGAAAGCGACCAGGATAAACATGGCAATAAGCCCAAGCGGGATGAAAAACACTTTTTTGGATATACGTGCCGTCTTGGTCTTCATGAACTCCTCTGCTATCCTGACGATTTTTTTGGGATGACTTACCGGACGTGATGTAACATAAATATTATACCAAAAGTTATAGTATCGAGGCAACAAAATTGAATATTCTACAAACGTTGTTTTATTATAGTATTAAACCAAAGAACGACAATCCACATTGTCAACTCTTTCTTGGAAAGCATTGACCTGCCATATGAGAAGGGCCTATATATTCAGCATGAATAATAGTAAATTTATAAAAATCACAGACTGAAAAGTGAATGCTTTGTCTATTTTTGACCGCTTTCTTGGAAATTCTCTCGACCACAATACGATGTTATCGGACCATGTATGAAGACTGCATCATGTTTAACCTGGCAAAAGTCTATTAACGTGTCTATTCCGAATTTAAAAGGCGGTTGGCAGGATTTCTCTTAAACTGCTGAAAACAATACTTACATAGCAAAGGCATACTTTTACCTGCCTTTGCTTTCATTTCTATTCTTATTGGTGTAGAAGCCAGTCCTAATAAGATTCAATGCGGCTGGTCATGTTGACCCCGCTTACACCATGGCAATGCTCGGCCAGAAGTCAGCGAATAAAACCTTTTTGAGGTGACTGTCCAACCGGTCCAGGGAGTTGTCTGAAACACTTTTATGACCTATTATTAAACTTGATATTTAATTTTGTATTGAGGTCAGCTGGAGGGAGCAGCTTCTTCACTTACCATTTCGTCAATATTGTCGAAAACAATGCCAGGGGAGTATTGGCAGGAGCTGTCCTCCTTGGAAATAAGATAAGACGCATAAGATTTGCCCCAGTCAAACATACCGTTTAAAACAGGGATAAAGGATTTCCCCATATCAGTTAAAGAGTACTCAACTTTGGGAGGTACCTGGCGATAGACTTTGCGGTTGACAAGACCGTCCTTTTCAAGCTCTTTTAAGCTTTGAATCAACATTTTTTCCGATATACCATAGATACCCCGTTTCATAACCCCGAACCGGACCGTTCCATGTTCAGACAGGTGAAACAAAACCTTTGGTTTCCATTTCCCGCCGATGATTTGCATTGCCAATTGAAAATAGCATCTGAATTCTACTTGTCCTGCTCTTTTTATATCACATGTAGCTGTCATATTGTCCTCCAGTCTTCATTACATACCTTTGGGTAAGTATTAAACAAAAAAGTAAGTACTTGATAATATGATAAAATTAGCATAGTTCCCACCACATGTAAATCACCCAAATTCAAAAAAGGAGATGCGAAAATGACACTGCAGGAAAAAATAGATCAAATGAAGGCTCAGGTTGAAAGCCGTATTCCCCCGGAGGCGCTTGCCGTTATGCACCGGGAAACAGAAACGCTGATAAATTCAGGTAAAACAGACAATGTGATAAAAAAAGGAGAGGCGCTTCCTAAGTTTTCATTGTTGAATCACAATGGGGAAGGGGTATCTTCTAAGGCATTAGTTGAGAAAGGCCCGGTAGTGGTCAGTTTTTACAGAGGAGTGTGGTGAGGGTACTGCAACCTGGAGCTGGAAGCTCTGCAGGCAGTTCATCCGGAAATTGAGAAAAGGGGGGCATCCCTTGTTGTGATTTCTCCTCAACTGGAAAAATATTCAAAACAGGTCTCTAAAAAATCCAAACTGACCTATCCTGTCCTTTGTGATTTAGAAAACAAAGTCGCTTCACAATTCGGACTGACTTCTGACCTGCCTGAAGAATTAAAGCAGATATACAGCAATTTCGGCATTGATCTGAAACGGTTCAACGGAAGCGATTCCTGGCAACTGCCCATGCCGGCGCGTTTCATCGCAGATACCAAAGGCAAAATCATTGATGCCGAAGTCAATCCGGATTATACCATCAGGCCGGAACCTTCCCAGATTATAGATATTCTTGACCGTATATAAAATGGGAAGGAACAGACAGGTTAAAGTAAAAACTGCTCTTGGTACAAAAGGCAGCCGCCAATGAAAGGGCCGGGGTCAGATCAGCTATATGCAGGTATGATCCTGGTAATTTTGCTTCGGCTATGTCACCGTCTGGATACAGCCCTTTGTTCCGTCTTTTCCATCACAACTTGTTGAGAATTCCAAAAGACGAATGAACCGGGCTGAAATTGCAGTCAGTATCATGGGAGAATTGATTATTTTTCGGATTAAATCAAAAAAATATTTCATTTAACTAATTGATAATTAATAAATCTTACTATTTAGTATGTATACAACTTTAAAGTAGGTACTTTTCTTTTTTATAATATTATTTATAATTTCAACAATTGAAGAATGAGTCTTCCTTGATGCTTGACGGGAATGACTCAGCAACCCCAAGAAAACAAGACAAAAAACGTATCAGATGGAGAGACAAATGAAGACAATACTGATGATTTTGGGCAAGGAAACCAATGAACTGGCAAAGGGTACATACAACAAAGGACTTTTTGATGCCGGGATTTCGTATCTTAAAGAAGGTTACGAAATCCTGACCACGGACATTGAAAGTGGATATGAGGTGAATGAGGAAATTGAAAAATTCAAAAAAGCGGACGTGGTCATTTTTCAATATCCTGTTTACTGGTTTATGATGCCCGCATCCTTGAAAAAGTATCTTGACGATGTTTACCAGGTTCACGAGTTTTTCGGGTTTGCTGGCCATGGTTACGGATCTGGCGGCCTTATGAAAGGCAAAAAGTTCATGCTGTCCACCACATGGAATGCGCCTGTGGATGCATTTTCAGACCAAGACGCATTCTTTGGCGAACTATCTGCCAATGATGTCCTGCTGCCCATGGTAAAGACCAACACCTTCTGCGGGTTTGAGGAACTCCCCCATTTTTCATGCCATAACGTGATCCATGAGCCGGATTTTGCCAGGGATGAAGTGCGCTTTCTGGACCATTTGAAAACCGTTTTTGCCTAAAGGAGAAAGAGTAATGGCACAAATGACAATACAGGAAGGTAACATATCTGCACCGCCAGCTGCAGAAGCCTCTCCGGATACCTATAAAGTTCTGATGGAAAATGAACATGTCCGCGTCCGGGCCATTATCGTTGAGAGCATGACATCTACACATTAATGCCGAAGAAAGCGGCAGTTTAAGGAGGAAGAATGAATTTTTCCAGAAGGGAGACCTTGAAAATACTGGGGGCAGGTGCTGTAGCAGCCGGCCTTGGTCCCATTGCCAAACCTGTGTATGCACTGACCAAAAGAGATCTGTTTGATCCGGTTAAAATTGGAACGTTAAAATTGAAAAACAGGATTATACGCAGCTCCACGTCCATGGAAATGGCGGATGAGAATGGTATGCCCACACCACAACTGTTAAAGGTATATGAGCAGGTGGCAGAAGGCGGGGCCTCCCTGATCATTACAGGGCTTGCCTATATCAACAAACAGGATCAGCCCTTTCATGCGGCTTTGGGATTCTATGATGATGCACAGATCCCGGCGTTTAAAACACTTGCCCAAAAAATGCAGAAAAACGGGGCAAAGGCCTGTCTCCAGATCGGGTATGCAGGTTCAATGTCCGGGTACAAAGTCAAGGAGCGTGAAATATGGGGACCGTCTGCCATACCCCATCCCTTTACCAAAGTCACGCCCAAGGCTATGACAAAAGAGGATATCCAACAGGCCGTAAAAGAGATGGCCCAGGCAGCGGCAAGGGCGCAAAAAGCAGGGTTTGATGCAGTTGAGCTGCATTTTGTACATAATTTTATGCTCAACCAGTTTTTGGTTCCCCATTTTAATAAACGAACAGATGAATATGGCGGATCTATTGAGAACCGTGCCCGGATCATTTTTGAGATCACCGAGGCCGTAAGAATGGCTGTGGGAGAAGATTATCCTGTGGTTGCCAAAATCCACGGCCAGGATTACCTGGAAAGAGAAGGCATGACGCTGGATGAAGGCATCTATGTTGCCAAAGGTCTTGCCAAAAGAGGGGTGACAGCCCTTGATATCAGCGGCGGCAACCTGATGAGTGCGCCTGAAAATCTGCCCATACGCCCGGAAATCAGTGATGATACAAGCCTGCAGTCTTATTTTGCAAAGGATGCTCAAGCTATTGATCGTGCCTTGGATATTCCCATGATCCTGACCGGTGGGAACCGGGATACCAAAGTGATGCAGCAGGTGATGGACATTAATCCTGATGTGGTGGCTTTTGGCCTTTGCCGGACGATCCTGTCTGAACCGGATCTTCCCAATCAATGGGCAAAAGATAAGTCTGTCGAACCTGCGTGTATATCCTGCAATGAATGTTTGATGAGATACGGCAACCAACCGACGGTATGTGTGCTGAACGAATAAGGAGAAAACTCATGGAACCCGTTAAAATGCAAATCTATTCCGATTATATCTGACCGTTTTGTTTTATCGGTAAAGGTATTATCGACGAATTAAAAAAAGAATTTCCCATTGACGACGAATGGCTGCCTTTTGAAATCCATCCGGACACACCTGAAAAAGGGGTGTTGTGGAAGGATTATTTCCCGGGAATGAACCCCATCGCCTTCTGGCGGCAATTGAATGCCAGGGCTTTTCCCATGGGATTGAAATTCGGTCCTCAAGAACTGATGAGCAATTCCTCAAAAGCCATGCAGGCAGGTGAATTCGCCAAGCAGCATGGACGGTATGAGGCATTTCATGACGCTGTCTTCAAAGCCTTTTTCACAGATTGTAAAGATATAGGCGATACAAAAGTGATCCTTGATATCGCAGAGCGGGCTGAGTTGGATACGGAACAACTTGAAAGGGAACTGGCTGCAGGAACATACAAAACGGTGTTGGATGAGACTACACTTGCAGCAAAGAAAAACATGATTTCCTCTGCTCCCACATTTGTCATTGAAGGATATGGGACTGTGACAGGTGCTGAGCCCATCGAAAATTTCAGAAAAATACTCAACAAATTGGCACAAAAACAGAAGCATACATGAACGTTTTGACCATCAGTGAAATTCCCGGATTAAGGAAACGGTATTCCAACTGGGGCAGAACATAACATTATGAAGTAAAAGGCAATAAAAATGGCTGGTAAAAAATTACTCTATTTAGAACCGAGACAGGCCACATGGCTGGAACTTTTCTTTGACCTGATTTTTGTAGTGGCTTTGGGAAAACTGACCCATTTTTTGGTCCACACCCACCATGGCCACCTCGAAGGGCATGTCTGGTTTTCGTTTATACTGACATTTATCCCCATGTGGTGGATCTGGGTCGGGCATATGGTTTACAGCAACCGGTTTGATTCCGACAGCCGGCCCCACCGGGTGGTTACCCTTCTGCTTATGGCCATTATCATGCTCTGTGCCATCACCCTTAAAGAAGATCTGGCAGGCAGCTATGTTCCGTTTATGCTTGCATACGGGACTGCCCGGCTCATTATCGCAGTACTGTATTTTTCTGCTGCCGGCCAATACCCTGAAAAGAAAGGGTTTGCAAAGAGCATGGGTCTTACCTTTACCATAGGGGCCCTTATCAGCATGAGCGCGGTATTTTTTACATTTTCCTTTGCCATCGTCATTTTTTACCTTGGGATTTTGTTCGATATTGTTGGCAGGCAGCTCATCGTCAAGCATGTTATACCCGTGGACAGGGATCACTTGGTAGAACGGGTAGGGCTTTTGGCAATCATACTTTTGGGGGAATCGGTTATCTCAATTTCATATGGCCTTTCTGATATGAACTGGGACACTCTTACAACAGCGACAGTGATCTGCGGGTTCCTTTTTATATGCATGATCTGGTGGATGTATTTTGATTCATTCCCACTGCTCATTGAGTCGGAAAGGGATAAAAACGGGGATGCGATATTGTTTTCCCAGTTGTCCACCTATATTTCATTTGCTGTGCTGGCCAATATGATTCGCCACGCCATACTGGGTGATCTGGCCATAAGTGATTTCAGGATCATGGTAATGGTGGGTGTCGGGACATTCTATTTTGGCAAGCAAACCGCTTATTACGTGAATCGCCCCGAATACAGAGGATATATTATTCTCAACACCCTGGTTATGTTCGTGATAGCAATCCTGGCGCTGTTCCTGCCAAAACCGCAGTATATTCTTTTTGGGGCCGCATTTTCAAAACTGGTTTACATTGCCATGAATTTCAGGGCCCAGAGAAAGCTTTATGGAAAAGTCCATTTGTAAACAATCTATAGTGATCGACAGATCTTTTCGATATATCGAGTGAAACAAGACTTATATTCTCTATGCACTTCTTTACACGTTTTGGTAATGCTGATATGAAAATTACCTGATGGGTTAAGATAGCTGCTCCGGGTATCATTCGTTTTTTTCATAATATGCGGCTATGTATCAAACGTTCGAAACAGCAATAAACCACAGTCTTTCTGACACTTTTTTGCATCAGAGAAAAGGAGAAATCACATGGGTTTTGAGACAGTCGATACCGTTGAATTTAAAAAGCATATCGAGAACCATCCCAACGATACGAAACTTCTAGCAGAAGGTGATTCCTGGTTTGCCTACCCCAGAAGATTCTACTTTTTTGGCAAGGATGCCAACATAATTGACCATCTGGCCGACAAACCAGGTCTTGCCATTCTGAACACCAGCAGAAACGGGGATGAAGCGGCTGACATGATGTCAGGAGACCAGAAACTGTCGCTGCTTAAGCGCCTGAAACACATGGATTTTGATGCAATGTTATTCTCCGGGGGCGGAAATGACCTTGTAGGACGGTATGATTTCGGGTTTCTGATCAATGAGAAAAAGGGGAGTATGGATTGGAAGGCGTGCATCAATAAAGACCATTTAGACATCAAGATCCAGCAACTTGAACTTGTCTATATGGAAATGATGGAACGGATTTTAGACCTCAAACCCAAGTTTAAAGTGATCACCCACACCTATGACCTGGCGCTTCCATCTAAAGAAGGATTTGAACTGTTTGACATTATTCCAATGGGAAAATCATGGATGTATCCGTACATGGAAAACAAGAAGATCCATGATTATAATGACCAGAAAAAAATCATCCATAGCATTTTAAAGCGCTTCAAACGATCGTTAAATAAGGTTGGGAAAAAATATAAGGATAACCTTATTGTTGTTGATACACACGGTTGTGTTGCAGAAGATGAATGGCGCAACGAAATACACCCGACACCAGCAGGGTTTGATAAGGTTGCAAATAAAATCTATAAGGCAATTCAGGCGCTTTAGATCCCTTGAAGAGAGCGTGCCTGATCTGACCAATAGGTCATTTCCAGGGATTTGAATTGATTCTGGACGTTCTTGAGTTGCTCTGCGGCCTCGTCCGTCCGGCCGACATCAGCGAGCAGTTCCCCAAGAAAAAATTGGCCAAGAGCTGCTCCCGGTTTTGCCCCGAGTTGATTCATCAGGTCAATACCTTCACGGATCATATTTTCAGCATTGGGGTGGTCGGCCAGCCTGCCGTTCGTCCGGCCTCCCCAAATCAAGGCTGTCGCCTTTCCAGGCGGATCATCTATGGTTTCGGTGGTTTCCAGTGCCTGTTCCATAAATGCCAGGGCATTTTCAAAGTCTTTGGCCATGAATTTACAAATTCCAATATTCTGCAGGAAAGCGGTTAAGTTCCACTCAAGACCGTTTTCCTGTAGTATTGCTAAACCCTGTTCCACAAAGTCTTGGCCTGTTGCCGGGTCATCCCGGAATGCGTGGATTAACCCCAGGCTTCCCCGGGACAGGGCCTCTATTAAAAGAAAATCCACCTTTTCAATTTCTTTAACGCATTGGTCTATTAACGTATGGGCGGTTTCCCAGTCTCCTTTTAGCATATAAGTTAAGCCTGAATAAAATCGACACAGGTTCAAGGTGAACAGGTTGCCTTGGGTTTCTGCAGCTTCTAATCCTTTGTGGCAGTCGGCCAGTCCATTGGAGAAGTCACCAAGGCAGGCCCGTGTATAACCCTGGATAGTATAAAAAGTAAAATAAACCATAGCAGGTCCGCCAAATGTATCTGTCTGCCTATTGGCCTCCTGTATGGCGGGTATCATGCTGCTGGTAATGTCAAGGGCTTCCTTGTAACGGCCGCGGGCCATGTGTGCCATGATCAGGTCCGGCGCTGCCTGGGCCATTGCCTCCAGATCCTTTATGGCGGTTGCCTGTGCAAAGGCTTTACCGGAGAATTTTATCCCCTCTTCAGGATGTCCGTGTACAGAATGGTAAAACCCCATATTGGAGTGGAATCGTATTGTGCTTTTACAATCGTCCAGGGCTTTTGCCGTCTCGGCCCCCTGTTCGAGCAGTCCCAGGCTTCCTTTGGGGAAATCCAGGAGAATGGTAGGTGTGATAAGCGCATGTAAAAGCTCCAGCTTGCGCTGATTCATTTGTTCATCTGTTTTTTCATTCGTGGGCAGGTCTTCAACTGTAGCCAATGCTTTTTTATAGAATGCAAGCGCCTCCCAGGCAGAGTTGTTTTGTATCGCTTTATCCCCTGAAAGCTTTAAGTATGTCGCAGCCTCATCATAGTTGTCACTCTTTGAAAAGTGGAAAGCAATAATTTCGTAGTAGGCTTCTTTTTGATCTGGGTACATCTCTATTATGGCCCTTGCACAATTGCTGTGAATTTGCCGCCGTCTGTTTAAAAGCAGACTGTTATAAGCGACTTCCTGGGTAATGGGGTTTTTGAATACGTATTCCAGTTCAGGGAGCACCTGTTTTTCATGTATGAATTCCAAGTTTTGGAGTTTGATGAGATATTGCCGTGCATCTTGGTCCGGATCGGTGAGGGCATGGACAAGTCTTGCTGCAAACTTGCGGCCAATGACAGAAGCCACCTGCATTGTCGATTTAACGTTTTCATTCAGCCGATCCATTCGGGCCGTAATAATACCCTGGATCGTATCAGGCACCTGGTCCAGCAGCGTTGTTTCGCCAAGGCGGTATTGTCCGTCCTGTTTCAGGAGAATCTGGTTTTCCAGCAAGGAAATGGTTAACTCTTCCATGAACAATGGGTTTCCCGATGTTCGGCTGATGATTAAATCCGACACATCTTTAGAGACCTCTCCGTCATTCAATATACTTTCGATAAATTGCAGGCTTTGGCTGTCGGTCAATGGGGGCAAACCGATCTGTTTGTAAAATGATTTTCCGCCCCAGGAATGGCTGTACTCCTGTCTGAATAGCAATATGAGCAGGATTTTTGAGTTCCCAATCCAGTCGATAAAATAGTCTAAAAATTCTTCCGAAGTTTTATCCAGCCATTGGAGATCATCCACCGCTATGACTAAGGTGTTGTCTTTTGCCAGCGCCAGAAAAAAATTACGGAGGGCTTCAAATATGCCCATGCGTTTTTCTTTGGGGTCCTGGCTTTCCCATGCCGCATCATTTGGCGGCAGGGATAAAAACTGCCTGAAAGCCGGTAGATGAACGGCCAAATCTTTACCCAGTCCTTCTGTTAATTTAGAGTCCAGATTTGCCTTTGTTTCGTCCCCTCCAATATTGAAATAGCCTTTTACAAGATTTAGTACAGGTCGAAACGGAATTGAACTTGAATACTGAAGGCAGCGGGTTTCCATGAATTTGCAGTCATCATTGGTTTGACGCTGCATTTCAAATACGAACCTGGACTTTCCGATGCCCGGTTCTCCAACCACACCGACCAGACAACCTTGACCGGATGCAGCCTTGTCGTATGCTTTTGTAAGATCAATCAACTCTTCTTCCCGGCCAATGTATTTCACCAATCCCCTGGACCTGGAGGCATCCAGCCGGCTTTCGATCCCGGTGCTTCCCAGAAGTTTGTAAACCTGCTGTGGCTCCTTTTTCCCTTTGACGTTTACCGGCCCAAGGCTTTGTGTTTCAAAATACCGGCTCACCTGGCGGTGGGTGCTGGCAGATATCAGGATTCCTTCGGGATCGGCCATGCTCTCCATCCGGGCCGCAAGATTCGTGGTATCCCCAACGGCAGTGTAGTCCATACGCAGGTCATCACCGATAGCCCCCACAACTACAGGTCCGGAGTTAAGCCCAATACGCATTTTGAAATTTGTACCGTAGGCTTCATCCACTTTTTGTCCGTATTCCCTGAGGGCTGCCTGGATAGCTAAAGATGCATGGCAGGCTCTTTGAGCATGATCTTCATGGGCAATGGGTGCGCCAAACAATGCCATTACCCCGTCACCGGTGAATTGGTTAATGGTACCTTCGTAAGTATGAATCTCCTCCATGAGTATTTTGAAGCACCCATCCATGATTTCGTGCACTGTTTCCGGGTCTAACTGTTCAGACAGTGAAGTGAATCCGGTCACATCACAAAAGAACACGGTGACCAACTTCCGTTCGCCTTCAATACTGCTCCGGGTTGTTAGTATTTTTTCCGCCATGAATTTGGGGGTGTAAGAATCGGGCCGGTTGAAATCAATGTCAGGGCCTTGCGTTCCCTGTCCAATCCGGTCGTCAGCCTTTATAAAAGCAGTGTCAGATAGTTTATGCCCGCATTGACCGCAGAACTTTTTCCCCATAGGAACACTGAAACCACACCTGGAACATGCAAAAGCGATTTGTGTCCCACAGTCTTCACAGTATTTTACAATATCCCTGTTATGAGCCTGGCATGCGTGACATTTCATTTTTAACCCTTTTTCAAATTAGCTTGGATCACTATTTAGCTATATTATGTTTAGCTCAGATAGAACGTTCTTTTAAATTTAACCCTAACATGATTTTGAAGCCTTAAAAATCTTAATATTTTTAGAAGGTGCATTTAATCATACAGATTCATAACAAATTTATCATATAGAATACTGATTAGAAGCCATTTTAAAAAAGCCGCTCGATCAAGTTGGGCGCAGAGAGAAAATTAAACCCTATACTTTTTGCGATTGACAAATTGTCTACCTATTGGTAGATAGAATGGTTATGACAGATACAAAAACAAATATACTAGATGTGGCAGAAGATCTGGTCCGGCGCGTGGGCATCAATGCAATGAGTTACAAACACATCAGCGATGCCGTGGGAATCCGCAAAGCAAGCATCCATTACCATTTCCCCCAGAAAAAGGATATGGTGGATGCACTTCTGGCCCGGTGCGATGCTGATTACGGCGGCAGATACCAGATCATTGCAGACAGTGATTGTTCAGCACCACAAAAGCTTCGCCTTATTGCTGGCGTCTTTGCCGATGGATTAAGCAAAAATAAGCTTTGCCTGGTCGGGATGGTCAGTTCGGACATGAATACCTTGGAAGATGCATCCTGTAAAAAACTTGAAAATACACTTGAGCGCACAGTTGCCATTTATTCGTCAGTTTTCAGGCAGGGCAGGGAGGAAGGTTCCCTTGCTTTTACCGGTAGCAATGAAAATGCCGGTTATGCGTATTTTTCTTTTCTTGTGGGCGTGCAGATTGCGTCAAGGGTAAAAGGTGGTGTTGAGGCGTTTAATGCTGCCACACAGATGATGATCCAGTCCTTGGAAGCATAAAATTTTTTCAAACTGTTGCCTATCTATTAGTAGGTAATATGGGGAGAGGCATATGAATATGAAAGAAGAAACATATACAGGATTTGAAGTTGGTCCCATCCGGCCGCCAAGCGAGGCTGGAAGCCTGATGCTTAGAATTACACGGAACTGTCCATGGAACCGTTGTAAGTTCTGCGGACTCTACAAAGGAGAAAAGTTCAGCATACGGCCTGTGGACCACATTAAAAAGGATATCACCAGGTTAAAGGAATATATTGACGATATCCGCCATGAGATGACACCGCAGATGGCTGTTTCCAAAACACTTATGGACAAACTTAGAGAAGAGGACGGCCAGGACCAGACAGCATTTCACGCTGCCCTTAACTGGTACAGGGGAGGCATGCAATCTGTTTTTTTGCAGGATGCCAACACCCTTATTGTAAAACCGGATGACCTTGTTGAGACTCTGAGCTTTTTAAGACAGACGTTTCCTGAGATCCAGCGGATCACTTCCTATGCAAGATCACATACCATTGCCCGAATAAGCGATGCAGACATGGTGCGCCTTGCAAAAGAAGGCCTCAACCGTATCCATATCGGAATGGAATCGGCATCAGATGAGGTGCTTAAATTTGTGAAAAAAGGTGTGGATAAGGCAACTCATATCAAGGCAGGTCAGCGGGTGAAACGCGCCGGGATCGAACTGTCCGAGTATTTTATGCCGGGACTTGGCGGACAAGAATTCTCAACGTCCAATGCACTGGAAACGGCTGATGCCTTAAACCAGATAAACCCTGATTTCATACGTATCAGGACCCTTGCGGTTACGGATTTTAGTGACCTTGCAAAGGACGTTCGCGACGGCCTTTTCACCACGCTCAATGATGTTCAAGCGGCAGAAGAGTTGCTGATGATGCTCGACCACTTAGAAGGGATAGCCTCTGCTGTAAAAAGTGACCATATTCTGAACCTCTTCCAGGAAGTTGACGGGGTACTGCCGGATGATAAGCAAAAGATAACTGAACCCATCAGAAGGTTTCTGGCCCTGTTGCCCGAGGACCAGATGAGGTTCATGGTCGGCAGACGCACCGGGATTCTCACCTCTTTGGCAGATATGGATAATCCAGGAATGACTGCCCGACTGGATAAAACCATTCAGCAGTTTGGTATTACCCCTGAAAATGTGAATGAATTTACCAGCACCATCATGAAGCGGTTTATATAAGAACCTTAAGGAGTACAAAATGGAAAATATACTGGCATCATACAACCCGGCCACAGGCGAAAAATTAGGAGAGGTAAAAGTCTCTTCCCCTGACGAAATAAACGAATGTGTAGCTCGTGCCCGCAAATTTGCGCTCGACTGGCTGAAGCTGGGACTTGACGGACGGCTTTCCCTGATTGAAAAGGCATGGTCTGCGGCTGAATCAAAGGCTGGGGAACTGGCGGAACTGGTCAGCCGGGAAATGGGAAAGGACATTCGACGTGCCTCCGGAGAAGTTCAAGGTGCGGTTTACGGAGGTCCATATATTGCCAAAGAAGCCCAAGCAGCACTCCAGCCGAAATCCGTGGGTAACGGGACAACAATCGAATACAGGCCCCTGGGTGTAGCAGCAGTGATTTCGCCATGGAACTATCCGTTGGCCATGGCCAACAACCTCATTGTGCCGGCCCTGATGGCAGGCAATCCGGTTGTGTTCAAACCTTCTGAGGAAACGCCTTTGGTAGCAGACCTTTTTGTCCGCCTGTTGAACCAGGTGCTGCCCGAGCATGCGCTCCAGATTGTCCATGGCACAGGTGTCCAAGGCCGGGTGCTTGTGGAAAGCCAGGTAAACATCATTGCATTTACAGGGTCAAGGGCTGCGGGAAAAGACATCATGGCCAGGGCGGCCGGCGGCATCAAACGGCTTGTCATGGAACTTGGGGGCAATGACCCCATGATCGTTCTGTCAGATGCAGATGTTGAGGCAGCCGCACGGTTTGCTGTGGGCAGTTCATTTGAAAATGCAGGCCAGATGTGTACTTCCACGGAACGGATTTATGTGGATGAAAAGATTGCAGATCAGTTTGAATCCAGGGTAGCTGACATTGCCGCTTTATATAAAGCAGGACCCTGGGACATGCCAGGGGTTAACGTGGGCCCCATTGTTAATGACAGACAGCACGCCATGATCCTGGAGCATATTCGGGACGCACAGGCCAAAGGGGCGCGTATTCTGTTAGGCGGTGCCGACCAGTCCGCTCCTTATATTCACCCCACGGTTATTGCAGACATGAGCGAAGATATGGTCATGGAGCAGGAAGAAACCTTTGGCCCTGTGGCGGCCATCAGCCGGTTCAAGCATGTTGAAGAGGCTGTCCGCCGGGCCAATAACAGCCCCTACGGCTTGGGGGCTGTCGTGTTTGGTAAAGAAGAGGCCGCAGATGTGGCAGATCGTCTTGAGGCCGGAATGATCGGTATTAACCAGGGTGTGGGTAGCGGTAATGCCCCATGGGTTGGGGCAAAAGAAAGTGGTCTTGGATTCCACGGCACCCGGGACGGACACCGGCAGTTTGCCCAGGTAAGGGTCGTGGGATCCTAAACCGTTATGAACATAATACAGCAAGTTGAGTCATGTAGAAAAAAAGACAGCAGACTGCCCCATAATTTGGCCGTCTGCTGTCTTATGTCGTGAAAATAAAAGCGAGTGGACTACCGGGTTTTAATATCGTAAACCGGGAACTTCACAACTGTGGCAGTACACATGCCTTCTTCTCTTTGAATGTTAAGTTTGGTTCCCACAGCTTTAAACTCCGGTTTCACCTGAGCCCGGGCCAGGGATTTGTTCATACGATGGGTCCAGACCGGTTTGTCATGTACTTTGCCGACCTGTTCACCATCTACGAAAATCTTTTCACCGCCTTTCAGGGCCTCTTGAATATCAATTTCCAAACCGACGAGCTTAAAGCGTTCTTTGCCTTCAGCAGCCATCAATGCCTCTTTTCCCCGGAAATCGCCTTTGTTTCTGTCCACGGACCATCCCATGTTGACTTCCCAGGGGGTGTTTTCCATCAGGTCAAAGCGTCTCCAAAGAAGACCTGCTTCCATGCGTAAGGGGAATACACTTTCAACAGCACAAGGCATAACACCCATGTCTTTGCCGTGCTCAAGGATGCTGTCCCAGATGGTAACAGCCTGGTCCGGACCACACATGATTTCATAACCGCGCTCCCCGGAAAAACCGGTCCGGGAAACCATAACCTTGCAGCCGAACAATTCGGTCTCATTGAGATGGTTAAAATATTCAATGGCTGCAATATCGTCAGGTGAGTGCGCATCCAGCAACTCAACAGCCTTGGGCCCTTGCAGTGAGATCAAGTGGGTCCAGAAATCATACTCAACCACGCAGTCCAGGCCTTCAGCAGAAAGTTCCACCATGGCTCTGGCACAACCGTCACCATGACAGCCCAGCCACTGGTCATTGCCAAGGTTGAACACGATGCCGTCATCACAGATCACACCGGTTTCCCTGAGATAAGGGCCGTATTTGGACTCACCGGGTTTGATCTTGGTTACATCAAATGTGACAGCATGGTTAAGGGCCTTTGCTGCATCCGGGCCGGAAACCCGGAATTTGAGAAATGCTGTGAAATCATACATCCCGGCAGCCTCACGAAGGGCGTCATGTTCTTTTTTAGGGTCGGTATTGTAGGTCAGTGGTACTCCCATACGGATGTATTCCTGAAGATCGCCTCCAAGGTCGATGTGACGGGCTGTAAGTGCAGATGTCCGTGTAATTTGGGTCATGTCTTGTTCCTTTGTTTTTTTATGGTTTGAGTATTTTTAAGGTTTGCCTGCTGCAGTTTTTCAGTGCAGAAAACCTATATCCACAACTTTTAGAACCAATAGAGCAATTGATGTGCCAGAAAGTTGTTTTGGTAAAAAAATTTTGTTATTACAGTTGTTTAGCTGTGGCAGGTGCTGTGGGGTGATTTACAAAGGACTTTAAAAGATAATAAAAATATTAAACCGGTGCAAAAGATTTAAGAATTTTCTCAGATTAGAATGCGGTCAGGTTTTCAAGCGCATTATTCTTTTTTTTGAAGGGGGGCTTCCATGGCTTTTTTATATTGATACCTGAACGCATGATGCTTCATATTCAAAAGCCTGGCAGCCTGGCTTTCATTGCCACCGGCCAGCTCCATGGCCCGGCTGAAATAGAATTTATCAATCTCTGTTTTCATGGCGGTAAGATCAACGCCATCCATAGACAGGGGGGGCAAATCAAGAGATAAATCATTGTCAGTTCCCTTGGCGGTATTAGACCGACTGAGGCCAAGGTCTTCACGTGTCAGTTCCGGTCCATTGGCAGTAAGCACCCCGCGCTCCATGATATTTTTCAATTCTCTGACATTACCCTTCCATTTGTACTGACTGAGAAGTGTCATGGCATCCTTTTGAATTCCTGTAAGATTCCGGTTGAACTTTTCATTGAAAAATCTGAAGAAATGTTCTGCAAAAATCTGAACATCTTCCCGGCGCTGATTTAAGGTCGGCACCTGAATTTTAATTACTGAGATCCTGAAGTACAGATCATCCCTGAAGCTCTCACTTTCAATCATTTTTTCCAGATCCCTGTTGGTGGCAGAAACAATTCTGGTGGAAATATGCTTTTTCTCAGTGGCGCCAACCCTGTAGAATTCGCCGTTTTCCATAAACCGTAAAAGTTTGGCCTGTGCATCAGGATTCAGGTCCCCAATCTCATCGAGGAAAAGGGTTCCCTTGTCCGCCATTTCTATGAGTCCCATTTTTCCGCTGGGCGACGCACCGCTGAATGCCCCTTTTTCATAACCGAACAATTCACTTTCAATAAGGTCTTTAGGGATTGCGGCGCAGTTCACCGTAATGAAAGGGCCTGCAAAATTAGGGCTCCTGTAATGGATGGTGGATGCCAGAAGTTCTTTTCCAGTGCCTGTCTCCCCTAATATGAGTACCGGTGTATCCGGACTTTTAGCCACTTTTTCGATATAGGCCATAATATCGTTGATCACCTGGCTTTCACCAATGAAACAAGGGACTTCTTTTTT
>JAKSAU010001253.1 GCA_022361535.1 Desulfobacterales bacterium | reverse complement strand
CACCTTGCAGTTTGCATGGTCATCACAGAACACCTCTTTACATGATCCCCCGGCAAAGCCTTTGGCCCGGCTGAGCCCTTTTTCTTTGGCAAAGGTTTCAAGTTGAGCTGCGGTTTCATGGATCAGGCCCAGCAGATCAAGGCGTTCGTTTCCCAATAGAGAGGTGGTAGGGACATCATATTTGAAAACCAAGGCATGGGTGTAGGATTTAATTTTAGATTGAAACCAGTCAGGGTCCTTGGCATGGGGAGGACAACTCATTGACTGGTTATATCCCGGACAACCAGGTTCCTTGCAAAACCCTGCAAACTTTTTATCAACCGGGATGGTATCAGGAGAAATGATCACGACATCGCTTACTCCTTTTTCCCTGGCGAGCGCCATGATATCTTCAAAAATTTTCTGGTTGTCCATTTTACAAGTTCCATGCAGTTTAGGTTTTTTATTTTTGGGGTACATCAGGGCTTTTTATAAATGCCACAGCTTTTATCCCCTTGTCATTGTCAGGTTGTACTTAACAAAATTTTAATAGGTGAATCAATACCTGCATATAATTGTACATCTTTATTAGGTTTTCTTACTTTCTTATTGCATTTTCAGCAAATGAGAAGTTTAATCTCAAGAAAAAGGTCTGTTTATGAAGATTGACTGATTTTCAATTTCAAGCTCTCAATATTCGATTTGATAGAAGACAAAACAATGATTCATTCTAATTTCATATACGTCTTCAAACTTTCAGAAACCAAAACGGTGAGAGTAATCAAAAAAAATACAAATATGAAGCTGTAGAACAATTATAGTAGTCCTGCCGGATTTCATGAGCGATCAATGAGGAGCATTGCTTCCTCACCAGATTGAAAATCGGTAACCAATCACCAATGCAATAGGAGGATGAGATGAAACATTCGTTTATTTTGACAATGGGGATTTTAAGTTGTGCTCTTGGCTTAATGGTGTTTCCAATTCAGGGGTACATTGTGCAGGCTCAATCATACGGTGATGAACAATATGAAGAACAGTATCCAAATGAACAATATCAAGAAGAACAATACCAGGAGGATCCATATTCAGAAGACCAGTACACAGATGATCCTTACACAGAAGACGAATACGACCAATACACAGACGATCAGCAAACGGATACAGAAGATACCTATCCTTTGGAGGATACACATACTCAAGGCGACTCAACTTATGAATATAATGATGAGCCAGTTGGAGATGAGTACCCGAGTGAAGAGTCCCCCGGGTATGATTATGACGACGACCCCCTTGGTGGTGATGTTGCTGACGATAGTGCTGTAGATGCCTCATCAGTACCGGAGACGGGAACAACCAACCTTCAGGCAATGCCTCCCCAATGCCAACAGGCTGCAGGTTCTGCGTATTATAGATTGACGAATGCACCATTTGGCGGCGGTTATTCATATCTTCAACCCAATGCCCGGATGACGTTTGATAACCAATCCAGCGCAACCTATAACATAAGGATTACACCATCCAACATTGTATCCAAATCTACCTTAACGGTGCCAGCTGGCCATAAGAAAAGCATTTTTGTGAGTTCTTCGAAAAAATTGATGACAGGAAACATCATTGCTAATGCCGGTAGCGGTGATATGTATCAAGGTCTTGTAAAATGCCCATAGCTCTCAAAAAAGCAGTGAGGTTATAGCTGAATAAAAATCCTTGCCAATGAATCTCTTTGGTTGGTAATACGGCAGGTGCATGAATTATTATCTCATTCATATTCAGTACCTGGGGTTCCGGTTTCACGGTTGGCAAAAACAGCCGGGTGTCAAGACTGTGGAATCCATGGTTTTTAAAACCGTTGAATTTGTCCTGGGTCACTCTGATTTTAAGGTTCTTGGGTCAAGTCGTACCGATGCAATGGTATCTGCCAACCAAACGGCTTTTGAATTGTTCATTGATGAAGGCCTTGATACAGAAAGGTTTTTAACAGCCTTCAACGCAAATTTACCTCCTGATATCCGGGCCCTGGATATGACCTGCGTGGATAAAAACTTCAACATCATCAACAGTCCAAGGGTCAAAGAGTATTTATACCTGTTTTCATGGGGGGAAAAATTTCATCCGTTTTGTGCGCCTTTTATGACTTATGTTGATTGCCCTTTGGATATTGAGTTAATGAAAGAGGGGGCAAAGCTATTTGAAGGGTGCCACAATTTTATCCGGTATTGTACAAAACCAAGTGCAGATACCTGTCTTGAAAGAGACATTCTGGTCAGCCGGATCGAAACAAATACCTATTATACAGCCAGTTTTTTTCCTGATCAGACCTGGGTATACCGGGTTCGATCCAAAGGATTCATGCGACATCAGATTCGTTTGATGATGGGCCAGCTTTTTGCCTTGGGTAAAAATGAAATTGGCCTAAAAGATATTCAGACATCTCTTTTAGGAGAAGATAAACGACCGTTTAAAACCATTGCGCCTGCATCGGGATTGATTCTCAATACAATTGATTTTAAAGGTGAACATGACAGGTAAACTTGTAATCAAGGCTGGAAAAACAGCCTATGCACATATTCGTAAAAACGGGCTGGAACCAAAGGATATTCGTGTGGTTTTAGGGGCTTCCGGAGCGGCTAAGTGGTTGTCTATATATGGTCTTGACCGTGTCATATTTTCAACCTGGTTAAAAGAGATACAACATAAAATCCATCTTTTCGGAACGTCTATCGGGGCTTGGAAACTGGCTGCTGCCGCACAAAAGGATCCTGCGTCAGCCTTTGACAGTCTAAAAGACGCTTATATTGCCCAGACATATAAAGAAGGGGTAACTCCTGAAAAAATAAACGATGAATCCTTTAAGATTTTCGACAAATATCTTCCCTGCGAAAAAATAGATGAGATCTTATCTAACTCATATATGGCTTTTGGGTTTTCCGCTGTTAGGTGCAAAAGAGCTATGGCATCGGAGAATAAATTAGTTTTAGGCAGTGCAATGATTGGTGCTTTCATGGCGAACCTTTTTTCCCGCAGGTCTCAGTCGTATTTTTTTGATCGGACGGTATTCCATACACCGGGAAACGGACAATCTCCATTGGACTTGAATGGTTTCAATATGAGCCGAGTTGCATTGAACACAGAGAATTTCAGGCAGGCGCTTATGGCAAGCGGGTCTATTCCTATTATAATGGATGGGGTCTGGAACATTCCAGGCGCGTTTGAGGGGATATACAGGGACGGCGGTATCCTTGATTATCATCCTGCATTTTCCCTGTCGGACAACCAGAACGGATTCATACTGTATCCTCATTTTTATCCACATATTATACCGGGTTGGTTTGATAAAAATTTCTCTAACCGCAGGGCCTCAGGTGACCTTTTGGACCGCACTATATTGTTAGCCCCTTCAAAAGAACATATTGCAACTCTCCCGTTTAGCCGGATACCAGACCGGAAGGATTTTTCACGCTTTAATGGAAAAGATGAGCAACGCTACGAAGTATGGCATAAAGCTGCTCTAAAGAGTCATAGTCTTGGGCAAGAGTTCTTGGACGCCGCAGTGTCCGGAAGGATCAAAGATTTAGTAACTACTTTTTAGTATATCAACACGTATTCTTTCTTGATCTCAATAATCAAAGTAGATAAGAATGAAGGGATCTTGAAACCGTCATACAAAAAATATAATCCTTTAACAGGGTTCAAGTTTCTGCTTTTCTTAGCCGTTATTTTAATTCCGAATTCAGCTGTCGGAAAACAAAAAGCAATGCAATTGGTCTGTGACCACTGGCCGCCATATCAGATCCTGGAAAATGATAATGTATCCGGATTTAGTGTTTCCCTTGTGAAACAGGTACTTCAGCGTATGGATGTCCAGGTGACGGACATCAAAGCATATCCATGGAAGCGAGCGCTAAATTATCTGAAAAACGGTAAGGCAGATGCACTTTTTTCTGCCAACTTTAATCCGGAGCGTACGGCTTTTGCCTATTACCCGGACCAAATGCTCATTGATTCTCCCTGGGTCTTATGGGGGAAAAGATCAAAAGCCATCCCATTTCTTTCGTATAAAGACCTGTCAGACAAAAGAATCGGGCTTGTATCCGGATATACCTATACAAAGTCGTTTTGGTCGTTTGTTAAAACCCATGGCAATTATGATAGTGTGACAAGTGATGAACAAAATTTTAGAAAACTTGCTGCTGGCCGGGTCGACTATGTGGTGGCGGAGCTTGGCAACGGATACTATCTGCTAAATAAGTTGAACTTGTCAGGAATTGTTCCTTTCCCCAAAGCGCCTGTTAAAGCAGGTGGGTTGTATATCATTTTCAGTAAAAAGAATGTGTCCAAAGAATTTGTGGATAGGTTTTCAAAAACGCTTTTCCAAATAAAATCAGAGCCCGGGTATAAAAGTTTGTACGCCGCTTATTTTTTTCTTCCCCGGCAGAATAATTAAATATTTTTCATTTTCTGTAAGAAAATTTCCTACACAAGAATCAGAAATCCTCTAATTGATCCTTCCCATCTCTATTGTTACCCTGGTATCCGGTACAAATGGTCGGTTTAATTGACGTTTTAACATCAAAACAGGAGGATGGTATGAAAGGTAAACAATTATTACTCATCGGGTTTATTGCAGTACTTTCAATGGCATTTTGTCAATCGGCATTTGCCAAGGAAAGAGTTGTTTTCGGCGGTGGCCCGGCCGGTGGTACCTTCCAGGTAGTCGCCAATGGTATCCAGGTTTACAAACCAATTAAAGCTGTTAAAGAATTCAAGGTTCAAGCACAGTCTTCAGCCGGTTCAGTTGAAAACTTAAGAAAAACAAATGCCGGCAGACAACAGATGAGTGTTGTCTACTCAGGCCATGTTTACCTGGGGCGCAACGGTATGATGAAAAATGATACCAAAAAATATGAAAATGTTCTTGCTGTTGCATGGCTGTATGGTGCGCCTGCTCAGCTAGTTACCCGTAAAGGTTCCGGTATCAACAGTGTAAAAGACCTGGTCGGTAAGAAAGTCGGTGTAGGTAATGCCGGTTCCGGTGCTTTTGCCAACTGCGAACTGTTTTTCAGCCACATGGGTGTTTGGGATAAGGTCGAAAGAAACGCCATGGGTTACAATGATGCTGCCCAGGCTTTTGGTAACAAACAGCTTGATGCCTTCTGGCTGTTCACAGCTTTCCCGTCAGGCGCCGTTATCATGGCTGCCCAGACCAACGAGATCGCCTTGGTTAACCTTGATGCAGATGCCAACGCCTCTGGTTTCTATGATAAATATCCTTACTTTGCCAAACTGGCTGTGCCTGCCAACACTTATAAAGGTGTAGACTATGAGTCTCCTTCTTTTCAGGATTCTGCCCTCTGGGTAGCCAACTCCAAAGTGTCTGCAGACACCGTTTACAAAATGCTCTCCCTTATTTACTCTGACGAAGGGCTTGCTCACATGAAAGCCCAGAAGAAAACCTTTAAGAACATGGCAGTTAAAACCGGCGCTGACGGTATTGTAACTCCGTTTCATCCCGGCGCTGAAAAGTTCTGGAAAGAAAAAGGGGTTTTATAATCCCGAGGTTAAATTAACCTGAATCGTTCAGGCCGGTGACAACCGGCCTGAACGAAGTTTTAAACCTTATAAACCATAGGAAGGCAAACCGTGTACGAGAAACTCAATCGATTCGAGCAAATCATATTTGATATCTGCTCCGTAATCCTGGTCGTTTTTTACTCCTGGGCTGCTGTGGTTCAACCCATGGCCACTCAGTATCACAGGGGGGTATATGTTATTATCACCTATTTACTTGTCTTCCTCTTATACAAATCCAAAACACAAATCGGACGGGTCATTGATTATATCCTGATTGCACTTTCCCTGGCTTCTATCGGCTACTGGATCTTTATGTTTGAGGCCATCAACTACAGGACCGGTGCTGAGACCAATATAGACATGGTTTTCGCTATCATAGGTGTGCTTATTGGTATTGAACTGGCACGCCGGGTGGTTGGAAATGTTTTTGTAATTTTGGGGAGTTTGATGCTGTTGTACGGCGTTTACGGATACATGGCTCCGGATCTGGTTTCCCATGCAGGCGCACCGTTCACAGAACTTTGCATCAGTATTTTTTATAAAAGCGACGGGGTTTTTGGAATCATGGCCAATGTTTTGGCCACCTATGTTATTCTTTTTGTTCTTTTTGGTGCATTTCTTGAAAAATGCGGAGCGCAAAAGTTTTTTATTGACTGGCCCCTGGCTGCTGTAGGTCATCGGATTGGCGGTCCAGCCAAAGTGTCTGTAATTGCTTCCGGATTGTTTGGGTCTATTTCAGGATCAGCCATTGCCAATACTGTTTCTACAGGGATGTTCACCATTCCCATGATGAAAAAAGCCGGGTTTAAACCCCATGTAGCAGGTGGTGTGGAACCGGCAGCTTCTATCGGCGGCATGTTCATGCCCCCGATCATGGGTGCAGGCGGCTTTATCATGGCAGAACTGACAGGGGTTCCCTATTCGAAAATTATGCTGGTCGCCATCTTCCCGGCGCTGATGTACTTTTTTTCTGTCTTCTGCATGGTCCATTATGAAGCTAAAAAAGATAATATTGTCGGAGATAAGAGTGAGCACTCTGCAAGCCATATTTTTAAAACCCAATGGTTTTACACCATACCCCTGATTGCCATTACTATCCTGATGCTCTCAGGATATTCACCAGCCTACTCGGCCATTATCGGTCTTATAACCTGTGTGTATATCTCCTGGGTGAGAAAAGATATCAAGATGGATTTGACTATGGCCTTGATAGTCTCGGCAGTCTTCTTAGTCTCCATGGTCAACCTTGCCATAGGTTCAAATGAAGGCGGCATACCTCAATGGATAGGTCTGGTTATCGGCCTTGTGGCTGCAGGCTTGATCTATGCTAAAAAGCCTGAGCAGATAAAACCCGGTTTAAGCAATTTTCTGGATGCGGCCCGGTCTGGCACGGAAAACAGTTTGAAGATCGGTGCGACTGTAGGAGTAATCGGAATCATTATCGGTGTGCTTACTTTTTCCGGCCTGGTATTGACCTTTGCCGATATCATGATTGAGCTTGCCGGCGGGTCACTACTTTTAACTATCCTTTTGGTGGCTCTTGCCTCTCTGGTTCTCGGAATGGGGGTACCGGTAACAGCAGCCTATCTGATTACAGCGGTTGTAGCTGTTCCAGCCTTAACCCATTTGGGCGTGAACGAGATCGCAGCTCACATGATCGTATACTGGCTGTCCCAGGATTCAAATATTACGCCGCCGGTCTGTATTGCAGCCTTTGCTGGTGCGACGATTGCCAAAGCTAATATGTGGAAGACGGCATTTACATCCTTTAAGTTTGCTAAGTTCCTTTATCTTGGACCAATTCTGTTTGGCTATGTGCCGGGCTTCTCACTTGACGGCAGCTCCATGGATATTATCAAGGCCTTTGTTGCCATTTTCTTCGGTACCTGGATATATGCCTGGTTACTGAGCGGGATTTGGATTAATCATATTAAAAATGCTTTTGGGAACAAAGCAGCCACTTAATTTACAATAGGGTTGTTAGCCCATTACAACCTTTACGTAAATCAAACCACCCCTGACGATTTCGCCCGGTTAGGGGTGGTTCGATTTTTACGACAGCCTTGTTTCTCTATCGCTCTGGTGGTATTATCCGCTTTAACTGTTTCATATCGTTAATTTATCTTTTGATTGGCTGAGAATGAGAACGTTGAATTATCACTTTATCATGATGACAACAGTTCGCTTGATTATCTTTGTTACCGTCGTGCTGGTGTCAGTTTCTCCTGCCTTTGCCTTGAAATCTACAGATCGTTTTGCAAAAAAAGGTGTTCTTGATTTAAGAGGCTGGAATTTTACACGTCAGGGACCGGTTTCTTTGGCTGGAGAGTGGCAGTTTCACTGGAATGCACATCTTTCTGCAGATAAAGTGCTTTATTCAATCGAAGCAGATGAAGATCATTGGATACAAGTACCAGGCTCCTGGCATAATTTTTCAAACAATAAAAAGTCCATTGGCGGGCATGGGTATGCAACTGTTGCCCTGAGAGTAAGAATCGATAAAGAACAAGTACCGCTGGGTCTGAACATCCGTAATGTTATGACTGCCTATGAATTGTTCATTAACGGTCGTTTGGCAGAGCAGGTAGGACAGGTGGGTACTTCCCGGGAAACCATGACTCCAGAATACCGTCAGGTTAACGTTGATCTGCCTGAAGATATCACAACGATTGATATTGTCATGAGGATTTCTAATTTTCACCATCGTCTCGGCGGCCCATGGTCCAAAGTCGTTATCGGGACGAGATCATCCATTGAAAAAGATGCCATGTATCGGCTGGTATTAAATATTTTTATGGTCGGCAGTATTTTTATCATGGGGCTATACCACCTATGCCTGTTTCTTCTCAGGAGAAACTATACTCCAGCCTTGTTTCTCGGGCTCTTCTGCCTGTTAATTACTCTTAGATCCCTGGTAACCAATGAACGGTTTCTCCACACTCTTTTTCCCTGGCTTTCCTGGGAAGTGCTTGCAAAAATGGAATACCTGGGCTTTTACCTTGCCGTACCTGTGTTTGCATTGTTCATCCGGTCCCTTTTTCCAAAAGAGGCTTCCCGTGTAGCAATCACTGGATATGAACTGATTGCGGCAGGCTTTTCACTGGTGGTCATATTTTTCCCGGCTCGAATTTTTTCTCATACGGTTTTAGTCTATCAGGTAATTACCATCAGCTTATGTTTGTACCTGGCTTTTGTCTTTTATAAGGCAGCCAGAAATAAACGTCCGGGAATTACCGCCATTATCTTTGGGACGGTGTTTCTTTTTATCAGCTTTATCAATGATCTGCTCCATTCCAACAATATTTTGCAGACAGCCTATGTACTCCAGGCCGGGCTGTTTGTTTTTATTTTTTCCCAGGCTTTTGTTTTATCCAAAATGTTTTCCTTAACGTTTCAAACCATTGAAACCCAGGCAAACCATTTAATGGCTATGAACAGCTCTTTGAGCAGGGAAATACAGATAAGAGAAAAACTTGAACTTTCATTGCGTGAAAGTCATGATCAATTTAAAAATTCACGGATCGCTTTGATTTTAGGACTCGCTAAACTGGCTGAATACAGAGACCTTGATACGGGCAGACATCTTGAGCGGATCAGGGAATACGTAAAGATTATAACCGAAGGGCTTTCTCAAACCAGCACCTACTCCAAATATATTACTGCGGATTATATAGATGATATTTACCATTCTTCTATTCTTCATGATATTGGAAAAATTGGTATCGCAGATGCCATTCTTCTCAAGTCCGGGGAATTGACAGAAGATGAGTTCAAAATCATGAAGACCCACACCTTAATTGGCGGTGATACAATAACAGAGGTTGCATCAACCATAAAAAAACGCTCCTTTTTAACCCTGGCAAGGGATATTGCCTACTCCCATCATGAACGGTGGGATGGTACGGGTTATCCCAAAGGCTTGTCTGGTGAACAGATTCCTCTTTGTGCAAGGATTACAGCTATAGCTGATGTCTATGATGCACTTACCTCCGAGCGGGCTTACAAGTTGGCTTTTTCCCACGAGACAGCCATGGAGATTATTCTTGCAGAAAAAGAGAAGCAGTTTGACCCAAGTGTCGTTGATGTTTTCTGTGATAAAATTCAAGAGATTCAGCAAATCCGTCAAAAATTCCAAGACATTTAAATATATGGTTGCGCTATCAACTGTTTTGGGTCATATTGTCCTAAATCAAGGATGTTAGGGATTTTATAAAAACATAATGAAAAACCAAGACATGGAAAACTATACACGGGTTATTGATTCATCCATCGGCTACTTAGTCGGGCGGACATCACGAGCCATCATCAAACGCCTGACAAAGAAATTTCAGGATGCAGGGTTTGACGTAAGCTACGAACAATGGAGTATTCTTATCCATCTTTATCGAAAGGACGGCCGGACTCAACAGGACCTGGCGAGAATTGCCGTAAAGGATAAGGCCGCCATTACTCGTCTTTTAAACGTCCTTGAAAAAAAGAACATTGTGCTCAGAGTCCCTGACCGGAATGATAAACGAAGCAAACTGATTTATCTGACCAATAAAGCCAAGGAATTTAAAGCTGAACTCATCGAATTGGTGGAAGAGATGCTCAGAGAAGCAGAGCAGGGGATTTCCTTTGAAGAGATGGAGCAATGTCGCTGTACACTAAATAAGATTTTTACAAATTTTGATCATTTAAATAATCCCGAATCCAAAAAATAATCTATTAGAATTCCACCAGTTTGTTCTGGATAGCGTACCTGGACAGGTCTGCATTATTTCTTAAATTCAGTTTTTTAAGCAGGCGGGATCTATATGTATCAACCGTTTTCACTGAGATGTTGTACGCTGTAGCAATCTCCCTGTTGGTACTACCTGTGGCAAGTTTTCTTAAAACTTGAAGTTCCCTCATAGACAAGGATTCTGTAAGGCTCTGATTTTTGTTTCCACGGATAACGCGCAGGGCCAGTGCTTCACTGGCTTTTTCCGTAAGATACCTGCCGCCGGCATGTATTTTTTTCACTGCAGCAACCAATTGTTCCGGAGCAGATTGTTTGGTAACGTACCCCATGGCGCCGGCTTCAATGGCCCGGATTACATACTGCTCCTCTTCATGCATGGTTAAAATCAGGACCGGAATATCAGGACAATAAGCCGACATCTGGCTGACTACTTCAAGGCCGTCCATACCGGGCATGGATATATCAATCACGGCAACATCCGGCTTATCTGACATGGCTTTGTCAAAGGCTGTCTCACCGTCAGGTGCTTCTGCAATGACTCTAATCTCATTGTCATCTTCAAGAACCTTTCTCAACCCTTCCCGGACAATGCTGTGGTCATCTGCCAGCAATACCTTGATCATACCACTCCTTTCACTTTTACTTTACAGGAAACCAGGGTGCCTTCTCCCTTGGTTGAGCTAATGGTCAACTTCCCACCTGCAAGGTTGGCTCTTTCTTTCATACTTTCCAAACCAAATCCCCGATTGCTTTCAGGGTCTTTCGGATCAAATCCGTAGCCATCGTCTTCAATAGTGAGAACAATGCCTTCAGCATCAGTTCTAAGTTCCACAAGAATTGTGGTAGCTGACGAATGGCGCAAGGAATTGGTAACAGCTTCCTGCCCGATTCTGTATAGAGCGGTCGCCAGGGTTTTGTCAATTTCCGGTATGTTATCATGGCGGAATACACAAGAAACATTGCTTCTTTTTTCAAAATCCGAGACCAGAGACTCCAGGGCATCGGTTAGTCCCAAATCATCAAGCACCCTTGGGCGCAGACGATAGGCCATATCCCTGACATCTTGAATGGTCGTTTCAATCAGGTCGCTCATTTTTCCTGCCCGTTTACCGGCATCAGCATCTATGGTTGTTAAGTATTTTTCCACCCACACCGAATCAATGCGTAAAGCGGTCAGTACCTGGCCGAGGTGATCATGGAGTTCCCTTGCCACCAGTTCCTTTTCCCTTTCCTGGGATGCGATGATATTTTTGGATAATTTTTTCAGATTGGTTTGGGCTTTTTCAAGCTGGGCTGTTCTTCTCTTAACCTGGCCTTCCAGGTCGTGGGAGTATGATGACAACTGCTCTTTTGCCTTTTCAAGATCTTTTTGAACCAGGTTCTTTTCAGTAACATCAACACTAACAGCTAAAGAGCGGATTATCTTACCACTATTGTCCCGAACCCCGTAACAGGATAACAGGGTTTCCATTCTTTCTCCGTTTTTCTTTACATATGTATAAGGAATATCTTTACAGAAACCTGTGGAAAAGAATCTTGGGAAAATCACATCAATGGCATACTGCTTTGACTCCTCAGTAAAAAAATGGGTGAGGTGTTCGCCAATTACCTCTGACCGGTCATATCCCATGACCTCTACCCAATGATCAGATACATGGATGATTCTACCTTCTCTATCTATGGAGTGAAGCATGACAGGTGTTTTATGATAAATTCTGCGATATCGTTTCTCAGATATTTTCAGATTTCCTTCTGCTGCCTTTCGTCTTGCCAGTTCCCTGGCGGCCAGTTGATAAAGCACAAAAACCAAAAGTCCTGCGGAGACCGATACAAAAACCACTATGGGTCCGATAATTCTGATAAAGGGCTGAGTTACTTCTTTTTGGATTTTGCGTTTTTCCCTTAAAGAGACTATCTGCCATCCGGGATAGTTTGAAACAGGAAGTGCAGAGAAAATAAATTCTATACCTTTTTTATTTATTGCGACCGAAGTATCGGATTTGCTGAATCCGGTCCACTTCCATGGCCCATTGCCAAACTGGCGCGAGTTTGCAATATCGTTTAAAGCGTCTTCATTCAACTCCCATAATAGTTTGAACCGGTATTCAGGTGTATTGGACATGAAAATAACCCCTCTTGGATCTGTAAAAAGAAGGGTTTCTTCTGCTTTGGACAATAACGCCGATTCCAGGAATTCTACAGATGATTTTATTACCGCAACCCCAAGGATTTCCGTTTCAGTCTCATCGAATACAGGGTGGCTGAAATATACACCGCGTTTGCTTGATGTTGTTCCTAAAGCCAGGTAAGTCGCTGACCGGCCTGAAACAGCCAGTTTGTAATATGGCCTAAAAGAAAAATCATTACCCACAAAACTGTCTGCAGCATTACGGTTTGAAGAGCACAGGGTAACACCATTCCGGTCCAATAGATAACTTACATCCAAATCCATGGACTCAGTAAAGAGATCAAGAATCTGGTTGGCACTGTATATGGTCTCCAGGTCTGTTTGGTCAAGAGCTCTTTTTAACTCTTTTATACCTGAAAGAGTGTTCACTGATTTAATATGTTCTGACAAGTGGGTTGAAAATTGTCGGGTTAGTAAATTCAGTCTTGAGTGTGCACTGGATTCTCTTTTTTGGAATGCGGCTTCGCGATAGGAAAAATAGTACAACCATCCCCCAGTTGAAGCGGACAGAAATGCAAACACAGCAAGTATTAAAATAATCAGTCTAAGGCGCATACCCGGTAGTATAGAACAGTCTTTGTTCCTTAATCAACGGAATTTGACCAGACCCTATTTAATTATTGATTTAATAAGCCCGTTTGTTTTGATAAGATACAAATATTCATTTCACATACGAATAATAATAAATATAGGGACAAAATGCCGACTATTACATTTAACGCCTTCTCCTTTTTGCAAAAAAAGCTGAAAGCCAAAAATATTGAATTTTCAAATGTTAAAATGGAAATCCAGCAAGGAACCACACCAAATGACATCATGGAGCAAATGGAACTCACTAACAAGGATGTAGAGGTAATCTTTATAAATGGAAGAGTTGGAAAAGCAGATACTCCATTGAAAGAAGATGATCGTATCGCTTTTGTACCCCATGGAACACCAGGCCCTTATAGGGTTTTGCTCGGATTCAAAAATAAGCAAAATGCCTGATACATATATACGCAGTTTTATTGCAATTGCTCTGGATAATAAAATAAAGAAGCAACTTGCCAGAGTCCAAACTGATCTAAAAAAATCTGGGATAATAGCCAGTTGGCCGCACTCCTCAAACTTTCATCTGACCCTGGCTTTCCTTGGAGATATACCTGAGCAAAACATTATACCAATTAAACAGGCTTTGGTTGAAGTTGCCGAAGCAAGCACTCACTTTGATATGGAATTTAACTGTACGGGCGTTTTTCCACATCCTAAAAACGCGCGTGTTATATGGGTTGGGTCTAATCGTGCTTGCCCAGATATATGTGTGTTGCATCAGAATATCTATTCTAAATTGACTCGGATAGGTTGCAAGCTAAAAAAGCAAAAAAAATATACACCTCATATTACACTTGCCCGAATTAAGAAAAAACTCTCTTATAAGTTGATTAGTAACACTCTTGATTCTGGCATTTTAGGCGGGCCAATAAAGATACCGATTCATAAAATCCATCTGTACAAAAGCACGCTAAGTCCGACGGGCGCTGTTCACAAACCCTTGTTTTCCGCAGAACTTACTTAATATTAGAAATCTATTTAAGAGTGTTTATTTCCAGAGCCGGTTTTTTATCCGTTTCACACACCTCTTCAATACGGAAATTCATTCGGTCTGAATCGATTTTAAGATTTGAATATGCGCCATTGAATTCGGAGCCCGCAAATGCCTTGCCCCGAATTTCAATAACAGGATTGTTTCCTTGAGTCCTTGTCCATTCTAAATAAGCAAACAGGCTTTGCTCTAATAACAATACTTCTTTTGTTGTTTTTGCTTCCAGAGCTTTTATTTTAGTTGTTAATTTGCCTGCAGTTGCCTCATGTTTCTTTTTAGCTGCATTCAATTCTTTGAGAGTTTGTACCGAGGAGCTCATTCTTTTATCAAAGGTTGAAATTAGCTTTAAAATATTTTTTAATTTTTTCTTGGAGTGATCATCTTTTTTCTTTTTAAATTCAAATGATAGAATCTCTTTTTTTTGTTTGGCCCGATCATGAAAAATTTTAAGCTCAACCATTTTTTGAAAGGTTCTTTTTGCGTTCTGCCTCAGCTCCCTTTTTTCTGTTTTCAGATCTTCCAGTTTGCTGGTAATAATTTTTATTTCATCTAAAATGGTTTGCTCAAGGCCAATGATATGGTGTTCGCCGCCTGCAGTTATTGCGCACGGAAGCGTTTTTTCACTTCCCGTACCTGCAAGTGTAACGCCCTGCTTTGCAAAAATTTGCGATGTAATCACCCGGCATCCTGGACTGTCAAGCTTACCGCTGCATCTGATTTCAGAATCGATAATTTCATTTTTTATATAGATATCACCAAAGGTTTCAATCCTGCAGTTATGCAGATATCTTGCATGAATATCTCCCTGGGCTCTGATGGTCGCATCAGTAATTCCCACGTCCGTTCTGATATCCCCTATCGCCTCTATATTCGCTCCCCGGATTTCGTTGGCTTTTATTGACCCGGCTGTTATTGGATAAGCCCCGGTAATAATTCCGCTGACAGCGATGTTGGAATAGGGTTCTAACGGACCATAACGTTGGTCCGCATCCTCAAGCACATTTATAACAGGATGTATATATAAGTTTCGTTCAACTGAGAGGGCTGGTACACCAGTTTTCGAAGCTATTATTTTTGATTTATCCCTGGAGAATCGAGTGCCTGACGCACAGCGGATAGTAAAATCCAGGTTAGATACCTTGGCTGTTCGCTTCCCATACAAACTTTTTTGAGGTACCTGGCTTTCGTTTGTCGTGTCTTCCTGTATCAGGACGTCCCCTTTTCGCTTTTCTCCGCGCTCCGTTAAATCTTCGTCAAAAAAGGTTGTAAGTTTCTTGACGCTCCTTAGTGCCTGGGAACCATCATTTCTGGCAACCGGAAAAGTCGTCATCCCTGCATCAAGATGGGCCTGAATAAGGGCATCCGGGTAAATACCCTGAATGATTCCCTCACGTGAAATAGTCGCCTTTACTTGATCTAAAAGGACTTCTTGATTTTCAGGGTTTTCTATTTGTATCCAAGCGATCATGGCATCCTTAGATACAGAAACTGCCAGAATCAGATCTTTTCTATTTGAAATTTCATCTGATCTGCCCTGCTCTTCAAGGATGATGTTTTTTTGTTCTTCTGTAATAAAGGACATCGAGACCATAATATCGCCTAAGATGTTTATGGTCTTATCCGATTTAAACTCTTCTTCTTGTACCTGCTTTGCCTTTTTTACTTCCCGCTGGCTTGCCAGGCCTTTCTCAATAACGGATGCTGAAAATTCTTCGTCAAGCGCTTTGATTCTTAGAAAGTCTTTTTCATAGTCGGACAGATCAACCCCGGAATCAGGATCCTTGCTTTCCCTTGCCGCATCAGTGAGTATCTCATCTGACTTTTTATCAAACAGTGTTTGCTCTTTAAGAATTTTTTCTTTTTGCTTTGTGGTAATCACTCTTGTTTCAACGAGAATATCGCCAATCAGTTTTCTTAGCCTGGATTTTTTAAATTCCTTTTTTTGAATTTCTAAAGCACGACTGATATCAACAGGTGTTGCGAAACCTTTTTCAATTGCAATCTTACCGAATTCCTCACCTCTGCGCCGGATAATGTGATACTCTTGAATCAGGCGAAGAAGACCCAGTTGGTATTGGGTCGCCATTTTTTGCCCCAGAATTAGATCTGCGTAATCTGCAGGCTTTTTCTCTTTTTCTTTAAGTGTGAAAAGACTTTTTAAATGTTGATACTGATCCTTGCCAATGGTTCCATATTGTAAAGCAAGGTCAGCCAGCGTGGGAATGTTTTCAGTGGTTTCCACGTATAGGTTTCCATTCCAAATAAATGTAGAGGATTAATTTACATGGTGTAGGATAATGAAAATATTCTTTAATGTAAACCTTGAAATCAGTACAAACTGCTTATATCCACATGGGTTTCAAAATGCTCTTTTAACAATCTGTAATCTCTATCCTTTTCTTCTGAAAACGAAACCCTTTTATTGAACTGAGACGTATCAACTCCTACAAGGTTGAGCCATTTGTCACAAATTTCAGGATAATCAAAAAACCCATGAATATAAGTTCCGGTAACCCGGCCACCCAATACCGTACACCCATCGTGATCATTGCATAATTTTTGGTTTCTTGAGGAAACTTGAACCATAGCATCACCACCGTTCAAGTAAGTTTCTCCCATGTGAATTTCATAACCACTGCCCTTGGTGCCATCCCATGTGAAATTGCTGATGGTTGTGGTTTTTGGCGCTTTTAATCTTGTTTCCACCGGAAGCAACCCTAAACCTACTGTATGTCCCGGCTTGCCTTCAAGTCCATCCGGATCGTCAACAATAGTTCCTAACATTTGATAACCACCACAGATACCTATAATATGACCGCCGTTGTCGACGTATTTATTCAAGGTGTTTTTGAATGTTGACTTAATCCACTCCAGGTCTTCTCTGGTATTTTTGGACCCCGGAATAACAACAGCTTTATATTGTGAAAGGTCTTGAGGCTTGTTGATAAATCGGACATCTAATTCCGGAATACTGCTTAAAGCATGGACGTCTGTGAAGTTAGCAATGTGTGGAAGTCGGATAACTGCAATCGAAGGGCTATTCTTGTCAATTGGACCAGTTTTGACGCATTCTTCTATCTCAACGGAATCCTCAGCATCAATTCTGAAATGAGAATACCAGGGGAGGACACCAAAAACCGGTTTTCCTGTTTTTGCCTCAATCCATTCTATCCCGTCTTTAAATAAGGTAATGTCTCCCCTGAACCGATTGATTACAAAACCTTTGATTCTATCCCTGTGTTCTTTTGAAAGACAATCAAGGGTTCCGACAAGCTGGGCGAATACACCTCCCCTATGAATATCTGCCGTTAGTATAACATCTGCATTTGCATACTCTGCCATCGCAAGGTTAACAATGTCGTTTGGCATGAGGTTAACTTCAGCGCACGAGCCCGCTCCTTCAAGAACGATTCTATCATATCTGCTTGAAAGTCGATCAAAGGCCCGAAAAGCTTCTTTTGCGTAAAAATCTTTGTTTTTATGGTAATCCATGGCTGTGTGATTCCCATGGACCAATCCGTTTAACACGACCTGGGATTTTTTTTCACCTGTAGGCTTTAATAAAATCGGGTTCATGTCTACATGTGGCGATATGCCAGCCGCTTCAGCCTGTACGATCTGGGCCCTTCCCATTTCAAGGCCTTCAGGTGTAATGCCGGAGTTATTTGACATATTTTGGGCTTTAAATGGTGCCACATTTTCACCACGGTCTGCCAGACTGCGGCAGATTGCAGCAGCTACTATGCTTTTACCGACATCAGAGCCGGTTCCCAAAACGGCAATATGCTTTTTCATTTTTCTATTCCCACACGGGCGGTTACTCCCTGTTTATAGTAATGCTTTATCTCGGTCATCTCAGTAACCAGATCTGCCCGCTCAATAATTGATTCAGGTGCCCCCCGGCCAGTGATTAACAGTTCCACGTGATCCGGTTTCAAATCAATCAATTGATGAAGATCATCTTCAGATAGCAAATTACACATACTCGCAACATTTGCCTCTTCTGCGATCACAAGGTCGTGTTTTCCACCCTTAATAATCTCACATAACCGCTGATAACCTTTTGCACAGTTTTGCTTTTCATCATCAGAGGGCTGACCTTTAACAAATTTACCTGCCCCATACTGTTCTACAGTTATGGTTTCTAACTTTTGAAGTGCTTTTATCTCAGAATAGTCTCCTTGTTTCATAAACTGAACGATAAACACATTCAAGCCTGCCCCGGCTGCCCTGACAGCAAGCCCCAAGCTTGCGGTGGTTTTTCCTTTTCCATTGCCAGTATAAACCTGCACATATCCTTTCATTTCACCACCTCCATGTCTGAGATAACGTTTAGTCTGTGTATTTTTTCGTATACCCTCTAGGTGTAAAAAGAAAATCCATATATCTTAAGGATGCGCTTGAACCTATGAAGAGGACTGTCTGCATCCCCACATCAGCTTCATTTACTAAGCCAAGTGTTGTAAATTCGATTTTTTGGTTTTCACGCATGGCGCCGGTCACAACCGCAACAGGTGTACTGGCAGATCTATGTTCCAAAATCAATTCCTGTGCGCGGCCCAGCTGCCAGTCTCTTTTCTTACTTTTAGGATTGTATAGAACAATTACAAAGTCTGCCATAGCAGCGCAGGATATTCGTTTTTCGATAGTATCCCACTGTGTCAGCAAATCACTTAAAGAAATAGCCGCAAAATCATGAGTTAACGGCGCACCTGCAAGAGCTGCTCCTGCCGCCAATGCCGGAATTCCCGGAACCACTTCAATCTCAAGCATAGAATCATCTTGCTTAGTTCCAGGCCTGTTGACTTTTATACCGCGTTTTTCACACAGTTCAAAAACAAGCCCTGCCATGGCATAAATGCCAGGGTCTCCTCCAGAAACAAGCGCACAGCTTTCACCGGACAACGCTTTGTCTATCGCCTGTTCAACACGGTCAATTTCTTTCATCATACCTGTGGAAATTATTTTTTTATCTGCCACCAGATCTTTGATCAAAGCTATGTAAGTTGTGTATCCCGCAATACAATCTGCAGAGCTGATAACTTCTTTTGCCCGTTCGGACATATGGGCTGCATTTCCAGGGCCTGTCCCGACAATATACAATTTCATTGCTGAATCGCCACTGCCAGCGTGACATCCCTTGTCTTTTTCTTTTGTACTATCAGACTCCCCCCTTGGGCTCCCAGAATTGCTGCTGCTTCGCATACGCTATTTACTCCTAAATGTTTTTTTGCCATTTCAGATGGGTTCTTAATGGACGTTACACTGTTCAACTCATCTTTTTCATAAAAAATAATAGGTCTATCCAATTTTTCCGCCAGATCAAGAATGCCTCTCTCGTCCGACTTTACAGAGGTGGTCCCAATCGCTGCTATAGAATTGAGACTCAAACCTTCCTCCTTAAATACGTGCGTTACAAATTCATGAATGTCAGCTGAAGGTGTTCCCCGGTTGCACCCAACGCCAATAAACAAATTCTTGGGTCTTAAAATTAAAGTTTCACGTGGAACTTTTACAATTTTCCACGTACACGCAATGTCTATATCTTTTATTGTCTTGCTTGACGCTAACAAGGTCCTTGGGATCTTTGTTCTAAGCAGGTTCGCTGGGTCATCAATCTTTATTGGAATGTTTTTCAAAAAAGCCATATTAACATTCTTTATAGCTTCAATGTTTTCAATGAAAAGATTTTCATCCTTTGCAATTAAGTCTATGGATGGTAGGTGATTGATGTCAGTCGCTGTCGTAATTACAGGAACGGCATTGATTTTTTCTGCAATTTTCTTGCAGAGTTCGTTGGCACCCCCAAGGTGCCCTGAAATTAAACTGATCACATGAAACCCTTTTTCATCAACCACCACCACTGCCGGATCTTTATCCTTTGATTGGAGCAATGGTGCGATCATTCTAACGGCTATGCCGGTTGAAAAAATGAATATATGTGACTTAAACTGCTTG
>JAKSAU010000011.1 GCA_022361535.1 Desulfobacterales bacterium | reverse complement strand
TGACCATCTATTATGACAAAAAGACTGGTACGGGTTGGGAATATGTAATCACCTGTGATCCGGATGAAGACAACCGGAACCTGGTCCAAGAGACAGATTCAAAGGGCCTTTTGGCAAGAGGTACCATTGAGTTCAGTGAAAGTTCAGGTGATATTCTGAACCTGACCATGGAAGAATTTACCGGCCGTCTGGGTAATTTTACAGCTAACGGCGTCAACTCACTGGATGATATCGAGTACAATATTCAGGATTATGAGTCCATGCCGACTGACGGGTATGGATTTCAGTTTGAATATGACGGAAGTTCCTGGGATTTTGTAGACACTGATGGCGATAATGTCATTACTGCAACAGATAAACCAAATGGCTATGGTACTGCCACCATTATCTACTCCGATGCCACCACCATCCAACTGGCCTTTGACGGGGACACAGAGGTGGATTTGGAAATTCAGTTATCCCAGGCTGCTGTAGCAACTGATTCCTTAGGGTTCGATATCAACGCCGAACAGGATCTTCACATCCAGGGTATTGAAGGCTTAAGCTATTCTGGAGACACAGCAAACGACAATACCAGCCTTGCCATAAATGATCCAAGCGTTATGACTCACGACTCAACAGGCCTGGGTATTATCTGGAACCCGGTCACTGAAACCTGGTACTGGAGCAATCCTGAAATTGCTAACTCAGCCGGAACCCTGGTCGGTAATGTTACATTTGACGGTACGGCCCAGACCGCAGCCACTGTAGTTAGCGTAGATAATGCAGCCGATTTTGATATGGTTGCGAGCAATATAACCTTGATGGTTGATGCAAGGTCCAATGAGTGGGACTGGAATATGCCTTTGAAAGAGGATGATTTTGACAACGCAAACCAGGTTTTTAATTTTTCACCCACCAATGATCCCACCTTGACAATCATTGATCCTGGTTTGCAGGGTGCCGTTGCTTCAACCTCTTCTGCAGGTACACCTACCATTAACACATTGTACTGGGATGGGACCAACTGGACAGCTAGTACAGGTGGCGGTGATACCGTTGTCACAATAGATGCGGCAAACAGTGACAATACACAGGTTCAGTTTACCATCTGGGAGAATGATGGTTTGGCGGTGGCTGGTGACGCTGCTACTGTTCGGTACACCTTCACAACAAGCCTGGGAACAGCCGGTGGAGATAGTCTTGAGTTCTCGATAGACCCAACACCACCAGAAGAATACCCTAATGCAGTACTAACTACATCCGGAGCAACCACTTCTGGAATTGGTATTGACTGGGATCAGGATTCAACCATTGACATGCAGTTGACCCCGTCGGCCAATGGAGCCACTACCCTTGCCGCAGGTCTCACTGCTGTTTTTGATATAAATCCCAATGTAGCTCCGGACAACTACGCTGATGCAACACTGACAGGAGACCAGACCCAGGCGATTATAGACTTGGATAACTCCGGGTCAGGATCTGATGACGATATTGTTTTTACATTTGAAGATGATCTCAGGTACGGCACCAGTACTGATCCTTATGATGACAGGAGTGTAATAAACTTCGATATTCTGGGCTCCACAGCCTGGACAACCAAATCAACTTCAGATTTGACAACAGACGGCTACTTTACCTTTAATACCGATTTTCTGGGCGGTACGTTCGGCAGTACGGAAATGGATGTAAAGCTTGATTTTGGCACGGCGTATGATGGCAACAACTGGATCAACGATTCTTTATCCACGACCCAGTATGCCAAGGCATCGTCAACCACCTACCAGGATTCAGATGGGTATGCAGCCGGTGATTTGGAAGGGGTCAACGTATCTACTGACGGAACCATTACCGGGAATTACTCAAATGGTCAGTTGATACCATTGTTCCGAGTCGGTCTTGCAAGGTTCTATAACAACTAT
>JAKSAU010000894.1 GCA_022361535.1 Desulfobacterales bacterium | reverse complement strand
CCTTTTAATACAGATGGCGGAGATTTTACAATTGAGGTATGCTTTGACAGATAGTAGTGGGGTTTCAATCCAATTAAGGAGGAAAATGTGGCAATGGACACATCCATCAAGGTTCTGATAGTTGACGATTTTGCTACCATGCGCCGTATTCTTAAGAATATTCTAAAACAGCTTGGTTTTAAGAATCTAGTGGAAGCCGATGATGGTACTACGGCCTGGGAAGTCCTTGAGAGTCAGGAGATTGACCTGATTATTTCAGACTGGAACATGCCTAAAATGACGGGCCTTGAACTGCTTAAAAAGGTTCGTGCCAGTTCACAATATAAAACAGCTCCTTTTTTGATGGTAACGGCAGAAGCCCAGAAGCAGAATGTAATAGAAGCGGTCCAGGCCGGTGTGTCCAATTATGTGGTCAAACCATTTACGGCTGAAGCCATTTCCGATAAATTAAAAAAGATTCTGAAATGACAACCGCGCCAATGGCCGAAGTTGTAACCGACACCCCTGATGTGCAGGGAAAAACGGAGACTGCCTTTGACCGCAGCGAAATTGCCGGTGTAAGCAAAGGTCTTATCTCCGTATTAGATCGTGCCCGCAAAGTGGCCCGGTCAGATTCCTCAGTTCTGATAACGGGAGAAAGCGGCACGGGCAAAGAGCTTATCGCCCGGGCCATTCATAAAAATTCAGCCAGAAAAGACGGTCCTATGGTGATTATCAACTGTGGGGCTATTCCCAGCGAGCTTTTGGAAAGCGAATTGTTCGGCCATGAAAAAGGTGCCTTTACAGGGGCGCACAGGTCGCGGACAGGGCGATTTGAAATTGCGGACAAGGGAACCATTTTCTTAGATGAAATTGGAGATATGAGCCCGGACCTTCAGGTTAAGTTATTACGGGCATTGCAGGAAAGACGGTTTGAGCGGGTTGGCGGAAGCCAGACCATTGATGTGGATATCAGGGTAATCTCCGCTACCAACAAGGATTTGCCTGAAGCCATAGAGAAAAAAGAATTTCGTGAAGACCTGTATTACCGGCTCAACGTGATCCCCATAAATATACTTCCTTTGAGGGAACGTACTGAAGATATAATCCCCCTGGTGGAGCATTTCCAGAAAGGCCTGTCTTTGAGGATACCTGATTATCAGGCAAAGTTTTTTTCAGATCCTGTAAAAGACGTATTAAATGCCTATGAATGGCCGGGCAACATCAGGGAACTGAAAAATCTTGTAGAACGAATATCTGTACTGGTGGAAGAGGATACAGTGGCAGTGGAAGACCTGCCTGATTGCATGACAGGGATTGCTGCATCTCAGACATCTCCTTCAGTGGCAGCTGTATTCCAGAATCAGATAGGGTTTTCAGACGCTATTGAGCAATATCAAAAATCCCTGATCTCCCATGCACTGAACGAAACCGGGTGGGTCAAAGCCAAAGCCGCTCAAATGTTGAAAATGAACAGAACCACACTGGTTGAGAAAATAAAGAAGTTGAATATCGAACCTGAAACCGAAATGCCGGTTTTTTGACACTTCCCTAAGGATTCTCCCACACTTTGCTGCGTAAATTCCATGACCCGGACGGGTAAACAGGCTTTTATTTGGCTGCTTGATCTGTTATGATAACCCTATTGTGGGCATGGCATATTATTTGCTTTTATAATTCTCCAACTGTTAACCCATTGGGATAAAAATACGTCATGAGAGAATTAGCAATCACATTGAGCGTGTTGAAAAAGGCAGGGATGATCTTTTTTTGCGTGATCTGCCTAACTGGTACAGCTTTGTCCGCATATCCGGTTGTAAAGACGATTATTATCAAAGACAATCCATTGTCTGTGGAATTTGAAGTAACCGGCCGTGCCCCTGTCAAGGTAATCCGGATCGCAGATAAAGAAGTCCTTGTTGCTATTAAAAACGTTACACTTGCCAAGGGCTATAAAATCAAAGGCAAAGACAATCCTGCCATTGAGTCTGTAAATGTGGAAAGACTCGACGGCAATGTTGTTGCCGTGGTGGTTACCGGAAAGAAAACCTACGGAAAGGTCGAATCGGCATTTAATAAATCCAATACGCGGCTGACCGTTGCTCTTAATACACCCAAAGCAACTGTCGTTGCTAAACCTGACCCCAAGCCCAGTGTCGCAGTTCCTAAGCCATCAGAAAAATTACCTGAACCTAAAGCCGTACCTGAAGAGAAAAATACCGAAGCCGAAGTCGTAGAACCGGCCACACAAGCCGCCGTGCAAGAACCTCCCAAACAGGAGCCTGCAGCTCAGATACAACCTCCGCCTGTTGAGAAAAAGCCTGAGCCTAAAGCGCCTGCACCGGCCAAAAAACCGGCAAAGCCTACTGAGGTCCCAAAAGCTAAGACTACAGCACAAATGATGGCCCCTCCGGTTTATGTTCCTCCAAAACGGATATCCAGTCAGTTTAGAGGAGATATCGGCGACATGCACCGGGGCGAAGATCCGTTGCTCGGATGTGAAGCCAGGGCGGTTGAGAATGCACTTCTTCTTATTAAAAAGGATCTGTATAAAGAAGCCTATGCTATCCTGGATCAGTATATGTACCAGGAGAATTTTTCATGTTTAGAGCAGGTTTATTATTTAAAGGCCTATGTTTATTATAAGGGTTTGGAAAAAGATGATTTTGCAGGACTGATTACAGCTGAGCGCATGTTCCAGGATGCCCTGGTGTCATATTCCAAGTCCAGGTTTGTCCCTTTTGCCTATGCAGCCATGGGTATTATTCAGACCCGTTTGAATAACAGTTCTGCTGCAGAAGGGTATTTTAATATTGTCCGCCAGGAGTTTCCCGAGTACTCGGGGATGCCTGAAATTGAATACTATCTGGCAGGCATATATGACGAAAAAGAATATACAGATAAAGCGCTTAAGCTCTACAAAAAAGTATTCCAGTCTGAGCTCAACAATTCTTATATAACGGATGCAGGTGTGGGCTATGGTAAAGCTCTTTATGATAAGCGTCAGTATTTTGACGCGCTGAGCGTGCTCAATTACGTTGTTAAAAATGATGTTAAAAAAGTATATGAGTCCCCCGATCTGCTAACTTACACAGGCGATGCCAATTTTGAACTGGGCTTGAGTAAACAGGCTCGCGAAGACTATGTCCGTCTGCTCAATCTGTTCCCGGATATTCCTAACCGTGACATGATTCTCAGCAAAGTCGGGGATGCCTACGGTATGGAGAACAATGAAGAAAAAGCCTTGAAAATTTATGAACTGGTCAGGGAAAAATATCCGGATACCATGGGATATATTAATGCCTCCATTGGTGTTGCAAGGTATTTAAAATCAGATCCTGAAAAAATAGAGATTTATCAGATGGTCAAAACCAGATTCCCTGAAAACACCTACGCCCGGATTGCCATGATGCGCCTGGCAGAGATATATCAGAAGAACGGGGAATACAATAAATGCATTCAGGAAATCGAAGATTTGCTTTCCACCCATCCCAGGGGGTTGCGGTATGAAGCGGTTAAATTAATGCAGCGGGCCTATGAAGCCTTGTTCAAAGAACAGCTTAAAGATGATGAATATACTTCGGTTTTAAACCGGTATGAACTTGAACATATCAAACTGGACAAGATGGGAAGTCGCTTGATTCCGTTTCATGTAGGGATGTCCTACCTTAAGGCAGATCTTTATGAAGAAGCATTTAATCAATTGATTTCAGCCTATAAGTTATTTAAAAGGGTGGAACGTCCTCCTGCGCTTTTATTCGGATTGGGCCTTGCCATGGATGAGTCCGGCAGGGATGATGACGCATTAAAGTTAATGACCTCTTTTTCAAAGAGATTTCCAAAGGACATAAACAGTGTTGAAGCTTTAAGGCGCGTGGGAGAAATTTACCTTGAAAAAGGAAAGACCGCTAAAGCTGATGCAACCTTTAAAAAGGCGTACGGGATTTCTAAAAAACCTATGGACCGCGGCAACATTCTAATGGCTCATGCTAATGTTTATGAAAAAAAAGGGGATAGCAAAGGGGCCGCCGGATTAAGAGAGCGGGCAGTCAAGGCATATGCCCAGGCCCCTGGAAAAAATTACCAGATACTGACAAACTCCTATAAGACGCTCGGGAATACCTATTTGGAGCTGAAATCATATGTACAGGCAGCAGATGCGTTTTCAAAGGCATTGAGTTTCTCTGAAGGGGAGCGGGCAAAAGCAAACATCGGATTCCTTTTAGGAGATGCTTACCAAAAAGGAAATGTCCTGGACAAGGCAAAAGAAACCTTTGAACAGGTGGCCAACTCCTATGATTCCGTATGGGCGCGCCTTGCGCAACAACGCCTGAGTACACTGGATCTGGCTGGAAAAATGATCAATTCATAAGGACCCTTTGGCAAACAAAGAATGCCCGGACAACGACTATTTCTCATAACTGAAAATCCCAAAGAGCGAATGACTTATACCGACCTGTTCGAAGGTATGGGTTTTCTAGTTGATTCTGTGCCTGAAGGCGCCGGCGCCCTTGACTATCTTGCAGAGAACAAACCTGAGGTAGTGGTGGCCGACGATGCCACACCTGGATTCTCGGCCCTTGAGTTTTTAAAACAGGCCGCAGCGGGTGAATCCGGCCCTAAAACAATTATCATCACACCTGACCCGGTGGTGGACTATGCTGTCAACCTTATGAAGTATGGCGCTGCCGATTATCTGATCAAACCTGTGGATACAAGGCAGCTTGAATTAAGTATCAAAAAGTCCATGATGCTGGCGCTTGCCCCCTCACCTGAAAAAGAAAAGAAAACTGCACTCAAACCTAAAGCCGTACAAATTATCACCAAAGATTCGAAAATGGAGCAGTTACTTAGCCTGGCGACCCGGGTAGCAGATTCCAGTGCCTCTGTTTTGATCCAGGGTGAAAGTGGTACCGGTAAAGAGTTGTTTGCAAGATACCTTCATGAAAAAAGCGGACGCAGTAATCAACCCTTTATAGCCATCAATTGTGCGGCCTTGCCTGAAAACTTGCTGGAGAGCGAATTGTTCGGCCATGAAAAAGGGGCATTTACCGGAGCATTGGCAAGAAAGATCGGAAAATTTGAACTGGCGGACAAGGGCACCCTTTTTCTTGATGAGATAACGGAAATGCAGTTTCATCTGCAGTCTAAATTGCTGAGGGTCCTGCAGGAAAAAGTGGTGGATCGGGTGGGCGGTACCCAGGCTGTTGATGTGGATGTCCGTGTGATTGCCACCACTAACAGGGACGCCAAAGCATCGGTTGAAAACCAGGAGTTCCGCGAGGATTTGTTTTACCGGCTAAATACCATACCATTGGTTATCCCGCCATTGCGGGAACGATCAAAAGATATCCGCCTGCTCTGTGATTTCTTTATAAAAAAATATTGCAAGATTGACGGCAGAGACGTCAAAGGATTGACAGACCAAGCTGCTTCCGTTCTTTTTAATCATCAATTTCCTGGCAATGTCAGGGAATTGGAAAATATTATCCACCGTGCAGTACTTCTTGCCGAAACCGACAAAATCTCTCCCAATGATCTACTCATGGAAGGAGTAGAAACCTCACCTGTTTCCGATACGGGCAGTGACGCTAATCAAGCTGTAGACCTTGCCACAGGCTCCCTTAAAGAAATGGAGCAGAAGATGATTTTCAGAACCCTTGACCAGACCGAGGGCAATCGAACCCACGCAGCAAAGATCTTAGGAATCAGCGTCAGAACCCTCCGCAACAAGCTGAATGAATACAAAGAACAACTCTGATTTAAATTCCGGCATGTAATTTGCATTTTTGTTTTTCATGTACAATGAAAAGACCGGCCCATTACCTGGGAATTGGCAACTTTTTAACGGAGCAAAACGAAAATGGCAGACTCAAGAATTTATGGACGCACCCATCAGATGATCACCGAAAGCTTGGATATTTCCGCCAAGCGGCATAATCTGATCTCAAGTAATATCGCCAATATGGATACCATTGGGTATACACCCAGCGATATTGATTTTCAGAGTGCGCTGAAACGGGCCATGGACGGGCCGGAACCGGATTACTTAGATAAGACCCATGATAAACATTTATCCACCTATTACGGTACTGATCCCTATACGGTAAAAGGGCAGGACAGCGAAGATGTGGATATCTATCACCTGGATTCAGTCAACATTGATACGGAAATGATGAATCTCATGGAAAACAATGTAAAGTACAGGTCTACGGTTGAGATGCTGCTTAGGAAAATGACCATACTCAACTATGCCATTGACGAGGGAGGTAAATAAACCATGGATTTAATGAATGCAGCCAAAATTAGCGGAACGGCCCTGGCAGCCCACCGTATGAAACTCAACGTAATTGCTGAAAACCTTGCCAATGTGGATACCACCCAGTCTGAAGACGGTGGGCCCTACAGGCGCAAAATGGTGATTTTAAAAGGCGAGGATATTGACTCTTTTGAAAGTGTTATCCAGAAAAATTTTAAAAAGAGAGAAGTCGGCCAAATTGAGCTTTCTCCCATTGAGTTTGATACAGATCAGAAACCGGATAACGGCAACGGGGTAAAAGTAGAACAAATCGTAAGATCCCAGGAGGATTTTCATCTGGTATACAACCCGGCCCATCCGGATGCGGATCCGGACACCGGATATGTAAAGATGCCAAACGTGGATCATCTGACCGAAATTGCAGACATGATGGTGGCCCGCCGCAGCTACGAGGCCAGCACTACAGCTCTTGCCACCACAAAGCAATTGGTTACCAAAGCACTTGAGATCGGCAAATAACGGTTATGGATTGTTCTAACCAAAATAAGCTTGAGCCCCAAGAAATATGAAAGAGATCGATGAGATTTTCATTTTTTTTATATAGAGCCCTTGGAGGGATAAATGGATAAAATCAATAATGTTACACCGGGTAAGCTGTCTCTACACCGGGAACCTGTTGCAGAACGCGTTGAGCGCAGGAATCCGGAGTTTATGGAGCGCCTCCAGTCTGCCGTACTTGAAGTCAATACCAATCAACACGTGGCTGACGACTCTGTGGAAGCGGTTATCCAGGGACGACTTGGAATTCATGAAGGTATGATGGCTTTAAGTAAAGCCAGTACAAGCCTTAAAGTTTTGGCCCAAGTCAGAAACAAAGCCATGACCGCATATAACGAAATTATGCGGATGCAGGTATAATAAGGAGCAGGAGCCGGTTAAATGAACCCTGTTGTCGAAAGAATCATTACGACGTTCAAAGAGATGAGCATGACCCGGAAAATTATTCTGGGCGTCCTGGCCCTTGCAGTTGTGGCCGGGTTTACCACCATGTTTATATGGACAAACAAAACCCAGTTTAAGGCAGCATATACCGGGCTTACCCAGGAAGATGCCGCAGCTGTGGTTGAAGTGCTTAAATCTTCCAATACCCCTTACAGGTTGAGTGGAGACGGTACGACCATAATGGTGCCTGAAAACATTGTCTATGATGTCAGGCTGACCATGGCAAAAGAGGGTATTCCCAAAGGCAGCGGAGTAGGTTATGAGATCTTTGATAAAACCGAATTCGGTACAACTGAGTTTGTCCAGAAGATAAACAAAAAAAGAGCTCTGCAGGGAGAACTTGCCCGGACTATCAAGGCCTTTGACGAGGTGAAAAATGCCAAGGTCATGATCGTGTTGCCAAAGGAATCCGTATTCGTAGAAGAAACCAAGATGCCCTCTGCCTCCATTCTATTAGAGTTGATTTCTGACCTTGAAAAGGAAGAAGTGGCTTCTATAGCCCATTTGGTTGCCTCTGCAGTACAGGATCTTACCCCAAAACTTGTGACCATCGTAGATACGGCAGGCCGGATTCTATTTGAAGGAAAATCAGAAGAGGAGCAGGCCCGGATTGATGCGGAAAACCTGGCAGATGCCCAGTACCAGTATAAGGTCCGGTACGAGGAAAATCTGACCCGAAGAATCCAGACCATGCTTGAACGGATCGTGGGCAAGGATAAAGCCATTGTCCGGGTTACCTCGGAAATGGATTTTTCCAAGAACAATATGAATGAAGAAATCTATGATCCGTTTGAACGGGGTGGAGAGTTTATCCGAAGCCGCAAGAATAAAGCGGAAAAAGTGACACAGGTGACTGAGGATATCGGCATCCCATCATCTGTTAATCCCATCACTGATGAGGATCAAACCGGTGAACAAACAAATGAACGGATCAATAAAAGTGACGATACTGTAAATTATGAAATCAGCCGCCGCGTAAGGGAAACCCAGAAGCCCATGGCGACTATGACACGGCTGTCTGTAGCTGCTGTAATTGACGGAAATTATGAATTCCAGACTGATGAACAGGGTAATACCAAAAGAGTTTATGTACCAAGACCCCCTGAAGAGATGAAACAGTTTGAGAATATAGTCATCAAGGCCATGGGATACAATGAGGATCGCAACGACCAGGTCTCAATGGAGTGTTTCCCCTTTGCCTCCATTGGTGAAATTGATGACGCTCCAAAGCTGACCGGCTGGAAAATGGTTCAAAAGGAATATGGCAGGCTGATCGCAAATCTGTTACTAGTACTGGTACTCTTTTTGTTTATCATCAGGCCAATCATCAAGACAGTTCGCGATATCAAGGTTACAGTGGAACAAGAAGCCCTGCCATCACCCGAAGAGATTGCCCTGCTTGAAGAAGAGGAAAAGGAACCCGACTTTGTTGATATGGATGCAGACCAGCAACGTGAATTCCTGGAAATGATGACCGAAACCCAGAAAGAAGAATTCATCAAGAAGATGACTGCAACTGAGCGGGCAGCATATCTGGCTAATATGTCACCCCAGGAAAAAGCCAAGTACTATGCAGAAAAAGACCTTTATAAGGCAGTCAATATTATTAAGGGTTGGGTCAGTGAATCAGAAGAGGAAGAAGAGGAATAATCCATGGTTGATGTATTGGATCCTAAAAATTTAACCGGTTGTCAGAAAGCTGCAATATTTCTCATGTTCATGGGAGAGGAATATGCAACTAGTGTCTTTGAAAAAATGTCCGAACAGGAGATCTCTGAAGTCGCCTTTGAAATGTCAAAAATCGAGCACATCACTCCTGAAATGCTTAAAGCGGTATCCATTGACTTTGTAGAAAAATTCGAAGGCGATGCAAAGATGATCGTGGAAGGGGATGCATTTATCAAGAGTGTTGTCTCCAAGACCCTTAAAGAAAAAGATGCCAAAGCCATTCTGGAAGATTTGGAGAAGAAAAAACAGGACAAACCTTTTATCTGGAGCCGGAATGTCAATGTGGGAACCCTTGCCGCCTATGTGGAAGGAGAGCATCCCCAGACCATTGCCATGATCCTGGCCCATATGCCGGCGGAAATTTCGTCCGAAATCATCATGAGCCTTCCTGATGAGCAAAAAGGGGACATTGCATTGAGAATAGCCCGTCTGGGACAGATTTCCGAAGATGTAGTCCGGGATGTGGACAAAGCTTTGAAATACGAATTGTCCGGCGCAGTAGGCCCTGGCGGCAAAGCCGGTGGTTTGGAAGTGCTGGTGGATATTATCAATGGTGTGGACAAATCCACGGAAGATTCTGTCATGGAATATGTTGAAGAAGATGATGCGGAAATGGCCAATGAAATCCGCAACCTCATGTTTGTATTTGAGGATCTGACCAACATTGATGATACGGCCATGAGAGAGATTCTCAAGAAGGTTGAAGGCCAGCAGCTCACATACGCACTGAAGACAGCAACCGAAGAAATGAAAGAAAAGATTTTCTCCAACCTGTCACAGCGTGCCGGTGAAATGCTTAAAGATGACCTTGAGGCCATGGGTCCTGTCCGCCTGGCAGAAGTCGAAGAAGCCCAACAGGCTGTTGTCAGGGCGGCTAAGGAGCTTGAGGCCGACGGTACCATAACCCTGGGTAAAGGAAAGGATGATGTCCTTGTCTGATGCTGAACACAAAGAAGCGAATGAAGCCAACGGGGACGATGGATTCAAAGCGATTGATGTAGGTTCCCTGGAAAGTTTTAATGAAGAAGTCTCTCAGAAACCTTCTGAGTCAGAGCCGGATTATGACCGTTTCAAGCTCTTATTTGATCCTGCTGAGCTGGAGAAAGAAGATGTCAATTTTGATGCCTTGTATGAATTCAGCAAAGAAATTAAACAGGAATTGTTTGAACCTTTGATCGAGGGAACGGGTGTAAACGGTGCATCCCAGGCTCAGGATACTGAGACGGCTGATGAAAAAGATGTAGCAGAGGTTGAAAAAGTTCCAGAGGTTTCCCCGGAAGAACTTGGGTTTGAAAAAGGGTTTGAGAAGGGATTGGCCCAGGGCCGGGCAACCGGTGAAGCAGAAGGAGAAGCCAAAGGGTATGAAAAAGGGTTTGAACAGGGCAAAGCCGAGGGGATGAAAGCAGGAGAAACCGAAGGACTCTCTAAAGGAGAGGCTGAAGGCAAAGAAAAAGGGCGTGAAGAAGGCAGGCAGGAGGCCCAAGCTGAAGTTCAAGAAGAGATGGCGCAAGTCATCCCTCCGCTCAAAGAAGCCCTGGAAACAGCGGATCAATTGCTGGACAGGCTGCTGAAACGGTATGAGAGCCAGATCATTGAGCTGGTATACCAGATTGCCGAAAAAGCTGTATTGGCAAAGCTTGAAACCGATGAAGAAGTGGTTAAGCACACGGTTCTGGATGCTTTGAAACAGCTCGTCACTCCCGAAGAAATTACCCTGAGCGTATCAACAGAAGATTATGAATATGTGGAGATGATCAAAGAGGAATTTTTTGAGTCTGTCCGCTCATTAAAGCATATAGCCGTAACCTCGGACCCTATGATTGCAAAGGGAGGATGCCGCATTGAAAGCTCTTCTGCTGCCATTTCCACGGATCCAGAATCCAAACTCAAGGCTGTGTATGATGCCATTGTAGAAGCGAGCCGGTCATGATGGACGACCTGTTGGATAAAATAGATTTTTTGCCCTATAGCAGGGCGGTTAACAATGCCAAAACCGTTATCCCCGAAGGCCGCGTTTCTCAGGTTATAGGTCTGATCGCAGAAGGAGACAGTTTAGGGTTAGGTGTGGGCGGTCTATGCAGCATTATCAATGACCAAGGGTTAGCCGTTAATGCCGAGGTGGTCGGTTTCCGTGAAGAAAAAGCATTGTTTATGCCTTTTGGAGATATTAGGGGTATCAGCATGGGAAGCCGTATTATTCCGGTATCTTCTTCTCCCATGGTAGGGGTTTCAGACGAGATGCTGGGCCGTGTGATAGACGGTATGGGAAATCCTATTGACGGCAAAGGCGCCATTGAATCCACTTGCTCTTATTACCTTTATGGCAAACCATTAGGCCCACTGGAGAGAAAATCTATTAGAGAACCGCTGGATGTAGGCATTGGTGCCATAAATTCAATGATTACATTGGGCCGGGGACAGCGTGTGGCCATCATGGCGGGTTCCGGTGTGGGAAAAAGTGTGCTCATGGGCATGATGACCAAACACACGAATGCAGATGTTGTGGTGATCGGGCTTATTGGAGAGCGTGGCAGGGAAGTAAAGGATTTTGTAGACGACACCCTTGGCAAAGAAGGCCTTAAACGGGCAGTGGTGGTAGCAGCTACATCTGATTCACCACCGTTAACCCGTATGCGGGGGGCGTATTTAGCCACGACCATTGCCGAGTATTTCAGGGATCAGGGCAAAAACGTGCTGCTCATGGTGGACTCCATCACACGGTTTGCCATGTCATCCAGGGATGTAGGGCTTGCCGCCGGAGAACCGCCGACTACCCGTGGGTATACCCCGTCATTTTTTGTGCAGATTCCCATTTTACTTGAGCGGGCAGGCAGTCTTGAAAGCGGAGGATCTATCACCGGGATTTACACGGTTCTGGTGGAAGGCGATGATTTAAATGATCCTGTCGGGGATACGGTGCGCTCTATTGTGGATGGACATATTGTACTATCCAGGGACCTTGCCAACAAGGGGCATTATCCTGCCATAGATGTGATGGCAAGTGTGTCCAGGGTCATGCGCGATGTAAGCGATCTCGACCATATGGCTGTCAGGGAGAAAGCTGTTAACATTATGGCCGCGTATAAAGGGGCAGAGGATATGATTACGATTGGTGCGTATGTGGACGGTTCTGACCCCAATGTGGATCAGGCTAAAAAACTGATGCCAAGAATCAATCAGTTTTTACGCCAAAATATAGAGTCTAAGGTTGACCATAAAGCCAGTGTGTCAGGGCTTAAAAAAGCAGTAGAGATTCAGATTAAATAATCACCTGAACATTAGTCAGATTGCACCAAAACAAATGAAGAAGATCAACCCTTAGAAGCAGGCACGGTTCATGAAACGGTTTCAGTTTAAATTAGAGTCGCTGCTTAAGTATAAACACCATTTAGAGCAGATGGCCCGGCAGGAAATGGCCAAAGCAGTGTCCCAGGTCAATGCTTGTGAACATCGGATACAGACTCTTTTAGAGGAGCGCGTAACTGCTGCTGATCAACTGGACAGCATGGTGGAAGAAGGGGTGAATGCACGGCAGTTTAATCTTCACAGGGATTTCATAGTTAGTGTGGAAAGAACGATCCGTGATGAACGCGCAAGGAAAGTGAAATTGGAAAAAGTGCTGGATGAAAAGCGGGAAATATTAAAAAAAAGAACCATTGACAAAAAAGCATTGGAACGGTTACGAGTTAGGCGTGAAGAGGAGTATACCCGGGAAATGATCCGGGAAGAACAAAAAGAACTGGATGAAATTTCATCCATGAAAACGGCCAGGGAGATTTCCAATGGGCAAATTTAAACTGATGATATGTTTTTTTGCAGCTGCCTTATTTTTGGCCGGAATTACCGGGGGCATTATCCCTTATAAAAATACAGGACAATTGAGCAGTGCCTGGGCAGCGGATGAAGACGACAAAACGGAAGGTGAAGAAGCCGACGGTGAGGCCCAGCCTTGTCCTGAATGCCCGGAATGTCCTGATCCGGCCAAGGTGGTACTACGGGGACTTCAAGAAAAGAAACAGGCCATTGCGGAAGCGGACAAGGCCCTGAAAGAGGAAAAAAAGGAACTGGAAAACTACGAGGCGCAGATAGATGAAAAGCTGTCTGCCCTGACTGCACTCAAAGACCAGATTGATGCAGACATGGCGCGTCTGGAACAAAAAAAGAGCCAGCAGGAACTTGATAAAGAAGCAGCATTTGAAGCGAAAATGGGCCGGCTGGTAAAAATGTATGCCGGTATGAAGCCCAAGGCTGCTGCATCGATTGTGGATAAAATGGAGTTGGAAGTTGCCCAGGAAATATTCTTAAGGATGCGGGAAGCATCAGCCTCACAAATTCTGTCGTTTGTAGATTCTCAAAAGGCAGCCAAAATAAGTGAACGCCTGGCGTATAAGAAAAATTGACAGATTGCTACACCTGGTATATTCATTTTTCAAGTATAGCCCATGTTATTCATATTTCCCAATAATATCATGGCCATATGAATTATCAATCGAGCACAACCAGACACCACGCTCATCTTTATTGAAAACATAGGTTGCTTTTCTAACTGTCTCAGGATAATTGGGGGCTGAAACCAAGGTCTTGGCCAATACTAAAGCCGTATCGTCGGATTCCAGTACCTCTATTCCTTGCTGCCGGACTTGTAATCCATTTTTGAAGTAATCGGCGATTGCTGCGAACGCTTGCCTTATTGCTTTTCTGCCAACGGCGTTTCTGCCTGGCTCAATCACTAAGACTGCATCAATCGTATAAAGGTCTAAAAGTGTGTCAAAATCTTCGGATACGATTGCCTTATCGGCCTTTTCAATCTGTTCTATTGTTGGATGCTTTTTCAAATGTTTCTCCTTATTATAATTGATTGCTAAGAGGGACCTAATAAAGAGTAAATATCATTTCTCAAAATAACATTCCGATTAGCCCTGGTGATCAAGGGCATCCCATGTACAAATACCGGCCAGTTTATTCTAAGAAGCGGCTGCCGATTTTTTTTAGAAAAATTTGCCTGATGCCGTCTTCTGAGAACAAACGAGTCTAGTTGCTCAAACGGCAATATCTTCATTGAGGGTGCTGCCAATAATTAATCTACCCGCATTAAAAAGGAACATTTTTTGAAAATCGCCATAGCAATTAAAAACAATAAGAATCGGTTGAAATCTACTCAAGAAATTCCCCGATTACACTATGCTTTAACTTAATTTCGTGAATGAGGTAATCATAGTGCCGCATTCGAATTATTGAACGGATAATCAGAAAGGCTCCAAGAATAATTAAGGTAAAATTGAGTATTCCCAGCGGAATAAGAAAGTGTAAAACATGGAAGACATCATAATACTTTGAAGTTGCTATCAACAGACTCATTACAGACAATGGTAAGGCTAAAACAGCTATACCTGTTCGCATCACGGCTAAGGATGTACGCTTTTCCGCCAAAAGAAGCTGGGCCTCATTGATGGCTATTGAATTAAGTTCTGCATTCTGGTCGTTCAAATCGTACCTTTAATATAGATAGCTTTTAAACTTTAACGGTCAAAATTACCGGCTTATCCTCAAAACATTCGTATAAAGTCCTTTGTCAAAGAAAAAGATAAAATCAGAGATTTGTCAAGGTACCCACCCTTAAATATTAAGGCTGGGTAAATTCTTCCCTTGTTCCTTTTTCACGGGGAAATTCCTGCCTGAAATGTGGTATGGACTACCTGAAATAATCTTTTTTGGTTTTTACAACCACTTGAAATAAAAGCATTAAATCTTTGGTTCTGAATTTTGGCATGATGGTTGCTTTTTTGTAGATCCAAGTAGTGGCAAAAGAAACTTTTATAGGTGATTCATGGATTTGATGTTTTCCAATATAGGCAGTACGCTGATGAATGCTACCCCGGGTGAATTCTCCGGGGGGACTACCTTAGGTGCTGAAGCCCGCGGTTTAAAAGGGGATTCCTTTTATGGCCAATTGAATCGCGCTGTCCGGAACGGACAGACTGGTCAAAGCGTTGGAGAAATTTTGACCGGTACAGGCACCAATGCTGATGATTCAAATTTGTATGCCACTCTTGATAGCACCTTGAGCAACGAAGAAGGTTTAGGGTTTATTATTGAGTTAAAACGCCTGTTTTTATCCCTTTCAGACGGGGAACTCGATAACCTGTCCATTAACCAGGACGGACTTGATTCCCTTGAGCAACTACTTATCGATGCCGGTTTTGACCCGGAATCCATTAAAGATTTGATGTCGGAATTAACCTTCTCCCTTGAAGAAGGAGCGGGTACGATTCCTGTTTCTGATTTTATGGACAAGCTGTTTGAGCTGTCCCAGGAAGAGGAAGACTTGATTTCTGAAACCATGACTTTCATGCCGACATCAGATGTGCCTTATATCCATTCACTTTTAGGCATGATGGGGATAGACCAGGAAAAAATTGCCGGGATGCTTGACAATGCCTCCCGGGGAAATCGTGGATTTGATCTTGATATCTTTATCCAGCAGCTTAGCCAGCTTGGAGAAACCTCTTTCAACTCAGGTGTTTCATATCAGACTGATGGTGAAGATTCTGCCTGGGTCAAATTGTTTGACCAACTGGGGCTGACTTCCCAGAACAACACCGAAGGTCCGCTTACCCTGAACCAATTGATTTCAGCATTTGAGCAGAAACAGGAACTGCTTTCCGGCCAGATGCAAAATTCTCAGGAAACAAATAACAGTACTTTGGCAATATCACAGTCATTAGAGTCTGGGAAATCTGGTCAGGAGTTGCTGGCACAGCTGTTTTCCGGACTTGAAGTGTCAACTAAAGAAGGCGAAACCGGTGCATCCACAGATCTGGTCACAACCCAGATTAGGGATCAGGTCAAAGCAGATTTGCTCAATCAAATTAGTGCAAATGATGCCGCTGCAGCAGCACAAACCAAAGGTGTTGCCGGAAAAATCGATCCTGCCATGGGCAATATGGCTGATCCGGGTCGGGGTGATCAGCAATCTTTGGCGGAAAAGGGCGCGCTATTCGATAAGATGAGTGGGGCAGCTCAGACAAATGAAACCAGTTATTCCGGTACTGCGGATACAGATGCTGCAGTTGCTGCGACCGATAAAACAAGCACTATATCAAACATGGGTAACGCTGGCGTAGACAAAGCCAGGCAGACCTTCTCCAGCCTTCCAAACCACGTGACTCAACAGGTGGGTAAAAGTATTATCAGGGCCATCAACCTGGGTGAAGATACCCTTCGGCTTCAACTAAAACCGCCTGAGTTGGGCAGGGTGTTCATGTCCATTGAAAATAACGGGGATGCTATGAAGGTAAGTATCATTACAGAGCATCAGTCTGCAAGAGATATCCTGGCATCAAATGTCAATGAAATCAAAACCATCCTTTCATCCTCGGGCATCAGTTTAGAGCGGTTTGAGGTGGATATGAGCAGTGATTTCAAGCAGTCCATGGCCGATGCACGAGCCCAGGATCAGTCCGGTAGAAAAAAAAAAGGAAAAGCATTTAACTCCGGCAATGACGGAGAAGAAGAAAATATAAACAATTTAACCCCCCTGACCCCTGAAAACGATATTGGCGGGTCCCTGCACTATGTTGCATAGAGGAGGTGGCATATGACGGTATCAACATCAAATTCGACACTGGAAAACATTTCTTCAAGCTATGTTTCCCATACATCACAACAGGCTGACGCCGAAGAAACCCTGGGGCGTGAGGAATTTTTGACTCTTCTGGTTGCTCAGCTTGAAAACCAGGATCCATTAAATCCGCAGGAAGGAACCGATTTTACAGCCCAGCTGGCTGAGTATTCACAGTTGGAGCAATTGATGAATCTTAACGATACCATGGACAATGTTGCCACTGCCTATGAGAGCGGCACCCAGAGTGACGGTGTAGATTATATCGGCAAGGAGGTTACAGGATACATTGACTCCATTGAAGTAACGGATGGTACGGTCACAAGTGGTTTCTATAACCTGAACGCAGCAGCCGATGTCATGGTGGATATCTATGATTCAGACGGCAATAAAGTCACAAGACTCTATGAGGGCCAGATGTCATCAGGCGGCCAACTGGTCAGCTGGGATGGTACGGACAGCACAGGTGAAGCGGTTACCGACGGCCAGTATACCTATAAAGTCCTGGCCGACTACGGTTATGGATACGAAACAGTTGAAACTTCTGTTACCGGTACAGTTCAAGGGGTGACCTACAACAATGGAACACCATACTTAGTCGTCCAGGGTGTGCTCATATCCATTGATGATGTGACGTCTGTGACTGAACTCAATGATGAGTCTGAAGTAGAATCTATTATGGATTACCTTGGCAACGGGGTGAAGAGCAGTTCTCCCATCGTCCTGGTTGAGGATGGAGAGGTATATGGCGGGGAATTGGAGTTTGACCTTGAGACTGTTGAGCCGGTGACAATTAAAATTTACGATGCCTATGATGAACTGGTCAATACTATCACCATGGACGCAGACGAGCTTCAGGAAGGTACAAATTCCAAATATTGGAATGCATTGAGTTCGAACGGAAGCCAGATGAACGACGGTCTTTATTATTACACAGTCGAAACGGATTCCGGTGAATCTTTATCTACAGATGTTGCAGAAGAAGTTTCAGCCATTAAGAACGTGAATAACACCCAGTACCTTGTACTTTCAGACAGCGGCCGTCTGGTTGCCCTGTCCAATGTTGAAGAGATTTATTAAGCATACAAAATAGGCTGCCCTAAAATCTAAGGGCACCTGGATTAAATAGATACCGAGGAGAGTTAAACATGTCATTATCAAGCTCACTTTATACAGGCACCAGTGGTTTGAAAAATATGGGAAACGGTATGCAGGTTGTGGGTAATAATATTGCCAACACCAATACCGTGGGGTTTAAAAGCGGCCGGTCCACTTTTTCAGATACCCTGTATGAAAGTGTGGCCACCCAGGCAGGCACTGCCCAGATGGGTCGTGGTATGGCCGTTGGATCGGTGACCAATAATTTTGACCAGGGATCTTTTGAATCCACAGGAAATACCACTGACCTTTCCATTGGAGGCGATGGATTCTTTATTGTCCGCCAGGAAGGTACGGATAATAATTATTATACCCGTGCAGGTAATTTTTATTTTGACGCTGAAGGGTATCTGGTCAATCAGGAAGGCTATATTGTTCAAGGATGGAATTTGGACCCGGATTCAGGCGAGGATATTGGAGCCATTGGGGACCTTGTTCTTGAAGCCTTTACAAGTGCTCCCAAAGCAAGTACGGAAGTGACAGCCATTACCAACCTTGATGCAGACTCACTCAGCCAGGCGGTTGTTCTTTCCAATGTATGGGATTCTGCAGCAGATACTTATATGAATGCAACCAGCTATGAATACCAGACCACGGTCAGCGTATATGATTCTTTGGGCAGCTCTCACGATGTCACCATCTATTATGACAAAAAAACAGGTACCGATTGGGAATATGTAATCACCTGTGATCCGGATGAAGACAACCGGAACCTAGTCCAAGAGACAGATTCAAAGGGCCTTTTGGCAAGGGGTACCATTGAATTTAGTGAAAGCTCAGGGGATATCCTGAACCTGACCATGGAAGAATTTACCGGCCGCTTGGGCAATTTCACGGCTAACGGGGTTAACTCCCTTGATGATATCGAGTATAATATCCAGGATTACGAGTCCATGCCGTCTGACGGGTATGGATTTCAGTTTGAATATGACGGAAGTTCCTGGGATTTTGTGGACACGGACGGTGATAATGTTATTACTGCCACGGATAAACCGAGTGGTTATGGTACCGCTTCCATTATCTATTCCGATTCGACAACCATCCAATTGGCATTTGACGGGGATACCGAAGTGGACCTTGAAATTCAGCTGTCTCAGGCTGCTGTTGCAACCGATTCCTTAGGGTTCGATATCAATGCCGAGCAGGATCTTCACATCCAAGGTATTGAAGGCTTAAGCTATTCCGGCGACACAGCAAACGACAATACCAGTCTTGCCATCAACGACCCAAGTGTCATGACCCATGACTCAACAGGCCTGGGTATTATCTGGAACCCGGTCACAGAAACCTGGTACTGGAGCAACCCGGATATTGCCGACTCAGCTGGCACCCTGGTCTCTAATGTGGCATTTGATGGAACGTCCCAGACAGCGGCGACTGTTGTCAGCGTAGATAATGCAGCTGATTTTGATATGGTATCCAGCAATATTACCCTAATGGTGGATGCAAGAACAAACGATTGGGACTGGAATATGCCTCTAAAAGAGGATGATTTTGATAATGCTAGCCAGGTCTTCAATTTCTCACCCACCAATGATCCCACGTTGACAATCATTGACCCTGGAACTCAAGGGGCAGTCGCTTCACTGTCAGCAGGTGGTACACCCACAACAAATACCCTATTTTGGGACGGTGCCAATTGGACATCCAGTAACGGTGGCGGAGAAACAGTTATAGTTATTGATGCCGCAAACAGTGACAATACCCAGATCCAGTTTAGAATATGGGAAAATGACGGCCTTGCCACTTCTTCGCAAGCCGCCACTGTCAGGTATACGTTTACCACAAGCCTGGGAACTGCCGGTGGAGACAGTCTCGAATTTGCTATTGATCCCACACCACCTGAGGAATATCCCAATGCGGTATTGACCACATCCGGGGCTACCACTTCAGGCATCGGAATTGACTGGGATCAGGATTCAACCATTGACATGCAGCTAACCCCGTCAGCCAATGGAACCACCACTCTTGCCGCAGGCCTTACTGCTGTCTTTGATATCGATCCTAATGTGGCGCCGGACAATTACTCCGATGCCACGTTAACCGGTGACCAGACCCAAGCGATCATTGACTTGGATAATTCCGGGTCCGGATCTGATGATGACATCGTCTTTACCTTTGAAGATGATCTCAGGTACGGTACCAGCACTGATCCTTATGATGACAGGAGCGTAATTAATTTCGACATCCTGGGATCCACAGCCTGGACCACCAAATCAACTTCAGATTTAACAACGGACGGATATTTCAGTTTTGTAACCGATTTTCTGGGCGGTACGTTCGGTAGTACAGAAATGGATGTTAAACTTGATTTTGGTACGGCCTATGACGGTAACAACTGGATCAATGATTCTTTATCCACAACCCAATACGCCAAAGCCTCATCCACCACATACCAGGATTCAGATGGGTATGCAGCCGGTGATTTGGAAGGGGTCAACGTATCTACTGACGGAACCATTACCGGGAATTACTCAAATGGTCAGTTGATACCATTGTTCCGAGTCGGTCTTGCAAGGTTCTATAACAACTAT
>JAKSAU010001128.1 GCA_022361535.1 Desulfobacterales bacterium | reverse complement strand
TTCAACATGCGGTTTGTCGCGCCAATGCTTACTTACCTCAGATACCCGCTATAACGTTTCGAGGTTGGGAATAATGCCTGGAAAACGCTTTCTACAGAAGAAACTCACTAATACATAAAAAATACAAACAGATGAAAAAGTATCAACTAATTCTATCAATTCTTGCGCTAACTTTCACACTTGGATGTACAAGTAGCGTGAAAGAAACAAAAGTTGCAGAAACGCAACAATTTGAAGCAAACTGGGAATCCTTATCAAAGCACAATGCTGCTCCCGAATGGTTTCAGGATGCCAAGCTCGGAATATACTTCCACTGGGGGCCATATTGTGTTCCTGCTTTTGGCAGTGAATGGTATCCCCGGAATATGTACAGGGAAGGAAGCAGTGAACGAAAATTCCATGAAGCTAATTTTGGGAAACCAGGCGAATTCGACTATCACGACTTCATTCCGATGTTCAAAGCCAGTCAATTCGATCCGGAAGACTGGGCAGAGCTATTTCAAATGGCCGGAGCAAGATTTGCCAGACCAGTAGCCCAGCATCACGATGGTTTTGCCATGTGGGATAGTGAAGTTAACCCATGGAATGCAGGTGATATGGGACCCAAACGGGATATTCTGGGTGAACTCTTTAAATCGTTGGAGAAAAGAAACCTGAAAACCATTGCAACTTTTCATCATGCACGTAATGGGCAGCGTAATGCAGATAAACCTGAAAATTGGATGGTTGGCTATGATAGCCACTATGTTTATCATCCGGACTTGGTTACTTCAACAACTGATCCGAAACTGCGAATGCTTTATGGCAATTTCGAAACTATTGATCAATTCAATCAATACTGGCTTGATCAGGTAAATGAAGTAGTTGACAAATACAATCCTGATATTATTTGGTATGACTCATGGTTAGATCATATCCCTGAAGAATACCGGCTGAAAATGGCGGCTCATCATTTCAATAATGGTTTGAAAAACAATAGAGAAGTGGTTACCTGTCACAAACAGGATGACATGCCTATGAACTGCAGTGTGTTGGACTTTGAGCAAGGGGGACGCCGCG
>JAKSAU010000117.1 GCA_022361535.1 Desulfobacterales bacterium | reverse complement strand
TTGCATATGGATATCCCTTTGCAGAGGATTGTAAATTCGTCACATTAGATCTCTATTTTAAAAACGTCAACCAGAAAACTCTATTAAATTTTAAACTGTGTTTTTAGCTAGAAAAAACATCCAATCCTACTGCCAAACAAACCAAACTTTATTTGCTATTGAGCCTGACTTCTATAACTAATGAGGTGCGCATAGATATCATTAATATGTACATTGCCATTACTCATTTGTTTTAAGACTATTTAAAATACTTTTAAGATATAGACCGCATTAAAAAACAGCCTATAGAAGACTTCATTGGATAAAAAATTGATTTTTTATTCGGCAATCTTGAAGTGATTTGGATCGGCAAGGATATTATTACCGAAGGTGCCGGATGATTCCGACTAGGAAACATATTGCTTTTTGTGTATTCATTTAAAAAAACGAAACAGGTAAGCTAAAAGGCATGCAGTAAGGTATACAAGTGGGCAAGGCAAACAAAAGCGCCTGTTATTGACACCATAATCAATTTGGCATATAGAAATCCATCAAAAAAGGAGAGAATGACTTTGCCTGAGATAGATCCATGGGATGATGCTGTAAAGTCTGCGCCAATTGGGATTTTTGTCGTGGATACCCAATTTCGGGTAAAGTATTGGAACTCCGTAATGGAGGCGATTACCGGTATCTGCCCCAGGCATATCTTCGACGCCTGTCTTTTTGACGTCTTTCCTGCAATTAAAGGCACTGAGATCAGACATATCTACGATGATGATAATTTAAGCGATAATATCGTAGAATTAGAGTACTGCGATCTGTTTTCCGAGTACCATAAGCCAGGTAACCACCGATATTATACTTTAAAAATCCGACAAATCAGAAAAGAAAATGAAACATTAGGCAGCGTTATTGTTCTTGAAGATACCACCACCAATGTTTTATCAAAAAAAGCCCTAGAGGAGAGTGAAAGAAGGCTGTCTACGCTGATGAATAATTTACCCGGTATGGCCTACAGAACAAAAAATGATGAAAACTGGACTTTGGAATATGCCAGCCGGGGCAGCAAGGAAATGGTTGGGTACACCCATGACGAACTTCGTGGTCATCCAATGAGAAACTTTAGAAAAAGGATTCATGAAGAAGACCAGGAAAAGATATCCAAAAAAATAAGGGAGGCGGTGGCAGAAAAAAAAAGGTTTGAACTGTTTTACCGCCACCGCACCACCAGTGGTGACTACAAGTGGGTGTGGGAGCAGGGTGCGGGAGTTTTCAACGAAGAGGGTAAATTGGTGGCCCTTGAAGGATATGTAAACGATTTTACAACTCAAAAAATTACCGAATTAGAACTTCGTCGTGAAAATGAACGCCTCAAATCCAGCAGCAGAAACCGTTACCGTTTAGGTGATATGGTGGGTAAAAGTCAGGGAATGCAAAAGGTTTATGAGTTGATCCTAAGCGCTGCGGCCACCGATACCAATGTTATTATTTACGGTGAATCAGGAACAGGTAAAGAACTTGTTGCCCGGGCCATCCATGATCTGAGCCGGAGGGGAAAGAACACCTTTTTACCTGTGAATTGCGGTGCCATATCCGAAACCCTTTTGGAAAGAGAGTTTTTTGGGCATGCTAAAGGCGCCTTTACCGGTGCGGGAAGTGAAAAAAAAGGCTTCCTTGAGGCGGCTAATAATGGGACCCTGTTTTTAGACGAACTGGGAGAAATTTCATTATCCCTGCAAGTTAAACTATTAAGGGTACTGGATGAAAAAGGCTACACACCTGTGGGAAGCACGAAAACACACCGCTCAAACGTCCGTATTGTAGCTGCCACCAACCGGAACCTAAGGGAAGAAGTCGAAAAAAAACGAATGCGCCAGGATTTCTTTTACCGCATTCACATTCTACCCATTTACCTGCCCAAGCTTTCAGACCGGAAAGAGGATATACCGCTTTTGATTGATTTTTTTCAGGACCAGCTTAAAAAACAAGGATACGATACCCATATCCCAGCATCTGTAAAAGATGCGTTTATAAATCACGATTGGCCGGGAAATATCAGGGAACTTAAAAATGCTGTGCTCCGCTATATCACATTAAGGCGGATTGACTTTCTACAGCAATCCCCCGAAACCCATGAGACCGAAACAACAGTACTTACCCTCCCAGGCCCTGACCAATCTGTAAAATTAAAATCCATGGTTGCAGACTATGAGAAGAAAATCATCCAGACAATGTTAGAGAAAAACCAGTGGAATAGAACCCGGGTGGCAAAGCACTTGGGCATCGATAGAAAAACATTATTTACCAAGATAAAACAGTATCAATTAGCCCCCTGATATTTTTCATTGAGAATGGGGAACAACTACCCGTATTGGGGAGAAAACTCCCCACACATCCATAAAACCACATAATTTCAAATAATTAGGACTTCATTCTCCATTACCCGCATTTTAAATGGGGAGAAAACACCCCACCTCAATTTCAGCACCAATCCCTGATCATCAAATACCCTTTAAAAACAACACCTTAAAATTCATAAAAAGATTGGTACACATCTTGTAATCAATTTACCGCAGGATGATGAGGGGGGAAAGAAAACTGTCAATCACCTCCATATCCAATTTAAGAGATTTGCACGAGAGAGACTGACTTTTAAAGGAGATTAATGAATGCCCCGATTGAGTCTTGGCGCGAACCGGATATACGGTGAAGCCGCATTTGAAGTTCTGGCAAAGGCACAGGCTTTAGAGAAACAGGGAAGAAGTATTCTTCATTTCGAGATTGGTGAACCGGATATGGAAACGCCGGATCACATTATCGAAGCCGGAGTAAGGGCCATCCAAAACAATAAAACCCATTACGAACCTTCTTTGGGTTTGATGGAATTGCGCAATGCCGTAGTGGATGAGGTGGAAAAGACCAGGGGGTTCCGGCCCCAGGTGGACCAGGTTGTTATTACACCGGGACTTAAACCCGGTATCTTTTTTTCCATGCTCGCTGTCATTGACCCCGGGGATGAGGTTATTTTTCCGGATCCCGGATATCCCACCTATGGTTCAGTTACCTCTATGGTCGGCGCAAAACCTGTACCGGTGCCTTTGCTTGAGGAAAACCAATTCCGGATGAACCCAAACGATGTCCGCAAAAGGGTAACGGATAAGACAAAAGTCATTATCATTAACTCTCCTCAGAATCCCACAGGTTCAGTCATGACCAAAGAAGAGCTTAAAGAGATATATGACATTGCCCAAAGCCAGGATATTTATGTGATCTCCGACGAGGTCTATTCAAAGATGACCTATAATGGTTCAATCGCTCCCAGCATTTCTGTACATGATCAGGCCAAAGAGAGATCTATCCTGCTTGACGGCTTTTCGAAATGCTACGTCATGACCGGATGGCGTCTTGGATATATGGTTGTACCTGTCGCCATGGCCGAACGCCTGAGAGACTATCTGGTCTCGGCCGTTTCATGTACGGCCTCTTTTACCCAGTGGGCCGGTGTAAAAGCCCTGACCGGAGACCAAACCTTCATCGCTGGCATGATGGAGCGGTTTACACAGAAAAGAGACCGCATTGTAAACGGGCTCAATCAAGTGCCGGGAATAACATGTCAGGTTCCCCAAGGTGCTTTCTACGCATTTGCCAATATTCGGGGCACCGGCATGGCCAGTCAGGAATGCTCAGAATTCATTCTCAACGAATGCGGGATTGCTACAGTTCCGGGGACAGCCTTTGGCCAGGCTGGAGAAGGTTATCTGAGATTTTCATATGCCACGGATCTTGAAACCATCGACCAGGCAGTAATGACCCTGCAGATCGCTTTCGAGAAACGCCTTAAAACAAGAATTCCAGCCTAACCAGATATAACGACATTGTAAAAAAGAGGACAAAATGAAAAAGAAACTCACACGGTTCGATTTTCAAAAAATGAAGGCCAACAAAGAAAACGTGACCTGGATTACGGCCTATGACTATTCAACTGCCATGTTTGCAGAAAAAGCCGGTATGGACATGCTGCTTGTGGGAGATTCGCTGGGAATGTGTATCTATGGGTACGAAGGTACAGTACCTGTAACCATGGACCAGTGCATTGCACACAGTGAAGCAGTTCGCCGTGCTGCTCCCAATACATTCATCGTAGGGGATATGCCTTTTTTATCCTATCAGGTCAGTATTAAAGATGCGGTCCTTAATGCCGGCAGGTTCCATAAAGAAGCTGGCGTTGATGCCATCAAATTGGAAGGCGGTGAACGGGTATGTCCCCAGATTCAAGCCATTTCGGACGGCGGTATGCTGGTAATCGGACATATAGGTCTGACCCCCCAGAGTTCAGGGCAGTTGGGCGGTTTTAAAGCCCAAGGACTGACAGCGGAATCGGCGGCCGCATTGATAGAGGATGCCAAAGCGATTCAGGACGCCGGTGCCTTTGCGTTACTGGTGGAAGCCGTGCCTCCGGAGGTCTGTAAAATCATAACAGAACTCCTTTCCATTCCAGTATACAGCATTGGTGCCGGCATTCATGCAGACGGCCAGCTCATGATCTGCCATGACGTCTTGGGTATTTTCCAGGCCTTTACCCCTAAATTCGTCAAACGATATGCAGAAATCGGAAGCCAGATTGAATCCGTGTTCAAAGAATACGTTGCCGATGTCCGTGAAAGACGGTTCCCGGAGGATAAGCATACCTATAGTATGCTCAAAGGCGAAGAAGAAAAACTGATCAAAACAATTTAAAATCATACGGCCGGTAATATTACCGGCCGTTGTTTTTTGGAGAGATTGAATGGACCAAAAAAATTATGATGCCATTATCATCGGTGCCGGCATCATCGGTAACAGCATTGGATACGAACTTGCCCAAAAGGGCTATAAAACTTTGAACATCGACAAACTGGGTGATTCCGGAGCCGGTTCCACAGCCGGTTCATGCGCCATTGTAAGGCTATATTATTCTTCACCAGAAGGTGTGGCTCTTGCCAGGGAAGGATATTATTACTGGCTCAACTGGCGTCGTTATCTTAAGGTGGCGGACCCTGCCGGCATGGCCTTTTATAAAAATACCGGTGCCATAGTCTTTAAAACGCCTGGTAACAAGTTTCTGGAACCGGTGAAATCTGCTCTTGAATCACTTGGTGTCGGATACTTGGATCTCTCCCCGGACCAAATCAAGGACTACCTGCCCAACCCGGATCTAAGATCCTTTAACCCCCAGTACACCCTCGACGACCCCAATTTTGGCAAGCCCTCTGATGACAATGTTGACGGGGCACTTTTCCTGCCGGAGACGGGGTATGTCAGTGACCCGAAACTCTCTACTCATAATGTGGAGATCGCTGCCAGGGCCCAAGGCGCTGATTTCATGTTCAACACTGAAGTGACTGATATCCTGGTGCAGAACGGCCGTGCGGCCGGGGTGGAGGTAGCCGGCGGTGAAAAAATCTTTGCTCCCGTCGTGGTCAATGTTGCCGGGCCCCATTCATATCTGATCAACCGTATGGCCGGAGTTGAAGACAAAATGAAGATAAAAACCCGCGCGCTGCGGGTAGAAGTTGCTCATGTGCCCAGTCCTGAAGGGCTTGACTGGGAAAATACCGGGGTTATTACCTCGGACTCGGATATCAGTATTTACACCCGTCCTGAAGTTGGCAATCATTTCCTTATCGGTAGTGAAGAACCAAAATGCGATCCCCTGGAATATGTGGACCCGGACAATTATAACACCGACTTCACCGATCAAAACAGAACCCAGGCCATAAGAGGGGCAATGCGGCTGCCCGATATGCCCATTCCCAACAAAAGCCAGGGACTGGTCGATCTCTACGATGTAACCGACGACTGGTATCCCATCTACGATAAATCTGATCTTCCCGGGTTCTATCTTGCCATTGGAACAAGTGGCAACCAATACAAAAATGCGCCAGCCGTGGGCTCATTTATGAGTGAACTTATCCAATACTGCGAATCCGGTAACGACCATGACAAAACCCCTTTCCAGTATCAGACCAGATTCATCAACCATACCCTGGACATTAGTTTTTTTAGCCGCAACCGTGAAATTAACCGAAACTCAAGTTTTTCGGTCATCGGATAACCATTATCAAGAAGGACAGAAAAATGACAGACTTCAATGCAATGACAGACGCCTTGGTATCCTGTGATGCCGCCACACTCACCAGCCTTGTCAACGAGGCCATAGCCGCTGACACACCTGCCCAAGACATTTTGAACAAAGGTCTCATCGCCGGCATGGACATTGTGGGTGAAAAAATGGAATCCGGTGACATGTTCATCCCCGAAGTGCTCATGGCCGCCCAAGCCATGGGCAGCTGCGTGGAACTCCTCAAACCCATGCTGGGTGAAGATGACGGCGGCTCCGGCACCTCCGTGCTGATCGGCACCGTTAAAGGAGATCTTCACGATATCGGAAAGAATCTGGTGGCCATGATGATGGAAAGTGCAGGTCTGGAAGTCCACAACCTCGGCGTTGACATTGCCCCTGAAGAATTTGTGACAGAAATCAAAAATAAAAATGCCCAGATTGTATGTCTGTCAGCACTACTGACAACCACCATGCCGGCCATGAAACAGACCGTGGATGCCATTGTGGAATCCGGCCTCAGGGACCAGGTCAAAATCATGGTTGGCGGGGCGCCTGTTACCCAGGCATTTGCAGATGAAATAGGTGCAGACGGTTTTGCCGCTGATGCCGGCTCTGCTTCGAAGATGGCAAAATCATTTGTCAACTAACGTTCAATAAGGAGACATTTCAACATGTTTGAAGTCATCGGAGAAAGAATAAACACCTCTAGAAAACTGGTTCAGGCAGCTGTGGCTGACCGGGACGCCGACTACATCATCGAGGATGTAACTAAACAGCAGAAAGCAGGAGCAACCTATATAGACGTGAATGCCGGTGCACGCATCGGCCACGAAGAAGAGGATATGCGCTGGCTTCTGGACACAATCCAACCCGTTTGTTCAATCCCACTAGCCTTGGACAGTCCGGATCCAGCCATCCTCGAAATGGCTTTTTCAATGGTTAAACAGACCCCTATGGTCAACTCAATCTCCCTGGAAAAAGAACGCTTTGATGCCATGATGCCTTTCCTGGACGGCAAAGAATGCAAAATCATTGCCCTTTGCATGGACGACGCGGGCATGCCAGATTCCAGCGAGGACATCTTAGGCCGCGCACAAACCCTGGTCAAGGAACTCAATGGCATAGGCATTGCCACGTCAAACATTTATGTGGACCCTTTAGTTCAACCCATCTCCACTGATTCCAACAAGGGGACGATGGTTCTGGATGCGGTCCGGGCAATAAAAACCGATTTCCCGGACGTTCACATTACCGGAGGCTTGTCTAATATCTCCTACGGCTTGCCCCAGCGTCACATCATCAACCGGACCTTTGTCACCCTTATGATGGATGCGGGGATGGATTCGGCCATCATTGACCCACTGGATAAAAAGATAATGGCAGCTATCAGAACCGCTGACATGCTTCTGGGTAAGGATCCCTTCTGTATGAATTTTCTTCAGGGCGTCAGGTCCGGTGATCTTGAATCCTGAATCCTTACTTTGAAAATGCTTTAATACGCTGCCTATGATTCACCCTTAAATATATAGTGGAGAAATAGATGAGTTTTAGTAACCCCGAACGTATTAACTCTTCGGTATCCATGACCATGGTATCGGAGAGCCAGTTGGACGATATCTACAATGCCGCGCTTACGGTTTTGGAAAAAACAGGTTTTATCTTAACCCACCCTGAAGCTGTAAAACTCTGCAAGAAAGTTGGTTGTAAAATTGATGAGGACAGGGTCAGGGTGCCCAGAGAAGTGGTAGAACAATGCCTTGCTTCAGCTCCCAAGGGATTTACAGTGTATGATCGGCTTGGCAAGCCCGCCCTGGACCTTAGGGGCCGCAATAGCTATTACGGCTGCTCCACAGGCTCTCCCCACACCCTTGATTATAAATCCGGAAAAATCCGGCCGACAACATTCAAGGACCTTGAAATTGGTGCCAGAGTTTCCGATGCACTGCCCAACATTGACTGGGTCATGCCTTTTGGCACCACCCAGGACACGCCCAGACACGCCTCTTTTCTCTATGATTTCGAAGCCTGCGTTAAAAATACAACCCTTCCAATGATGTTTTTAAGCGAAGGGGCAGAGGATACACTTTATATCCAGCAGATGGCGGCAGCCTGCGTTGGCGGCAAAGACGCCCTAAAGGCAAAACCCTTCCTCATGGCTTACCCCGAGCCCATCACACCGTTGAATTACCCGGATGAAGTCGTTGGCAGGGCCTTTCTGGCCGCAGACTGGGGCGTCCCCCAATGCCCGGGCACCTCCCAGATTATCGGCGCCACAAGCCCTGCTACCCTGGCCGGTGCCACCGTGCTTTGGCTGGCCGAAGCCCTTATGAGCATTACGGTTCTCCAGCTATACCGTCCCGGAGCTAAGGTGTTCTTGAGTGGTAATTTCGGCCTTTTTGACATGAAATCCACTGTGTCGGCCATCGCCTCCCCGGAAACCTGTATCTGCCTTGCGGCCCAGGCCCAGATGGGTCAGCGGCTGGGCCTGCCCACCTGGGGGCTTGCAGGGGCATCAGACAGCATGGGCATCGACGGTCAGGCTGGTGCGGAAAGCGCTTTTTCCATTCTCTCCCAAGGGCTTTCCGGCCTAAACCTTATCCATGACGTAGGGTATCTGGGCGCCGGAATGATCTGCTCCCCTGAAATGCTGGTTATGGGTGATGAAATCTGCGCCATG
>JAKSAU010001087.1 GCA_022361535.1 Desulfobacterales bacterium | reverse complement strand
CTTCGTCAGAGCCTACTCTCGAAGCAAGCTTCTTCGCAGTCTCTTCCTACGTCCACTTGAAGAACGGCTGGTTCTCATTTATGAAGTCCTTTAGTGATCTAGAGTCATTACAATTCCAGGATATAGCCTGTCTGAGTATATACCTGTAACTGTCAATGTGTCAGATACGATTTTATAGAGAGATAGGTAAACCATCCAATAGAGTTAGAGCGACCGATGCACAAGGACGATTCAAATATGAACTAGCCGTTCCCAAAAAGTGTGCGAGGAAGACGCGTCGACCAAATCCGGAGCGCAGGTGTGACGAGACGTGGCTACCGGAGTACACGCAGGCGAGTATTCGCCTGGAAACGGCGACGTATCGAAACACCAATCGTAACGATCACTACGTAAGCTCCATCCTTCGCCAAGGCTATGGAGGATCTTTGATCTTCGTGTTCTTCGTGGTGAATAACAACCTAATGTGATCGAAGATCGCACTATCTGTGTTTATCGTCATACATCTGTGGAGAATGATTTTGGGGAATAGATAGCGAGCCGATTACGGGTTTGAATTGGGGGGCATTCGCTGGTATAGTATCGCCTCTTATTGGAATGGTGTTTGATGTGCTTTTGTGGATTATTTGTCTATGAGACTGGTGTTTTTAAGTTTTGATCGGATTGTGAGGCGAGGTCGGATGCGGCTGTCTTTGGTGTTCTCAGTGATGTACGTGCTGGCGGTTGCTGGGAGCTGTTTTGCGGGACTAAAGTCGGATATCGATTCTCTGATTCGAGCACAGGCGCCGGCGCGGTATTCGGTGGCGGTGGTGGATGGTGGTTCTGGGGAGTTGGTGTATGGCCATCATGAGCGTGTGGCGCTGATTCCGGCGTCGAATATGAAGGTGGTTGCGTCGGCGGTGGCCCTGCAGTATTTGGGGGCGGAGTATGAGTTTGTGACGCGTGTGGGGATGGTGGGGGATGTTTTGGTTGTGATCGGGGCGGGGGATCCGCTTTTGGGGGATGTGAAGACGGATAAGGCGTTGGAGCGGGAGCCGGGGTGGATTTTTCGGAATATTGCGGAGCGTTTGGGGAAGTTGGGTGTGAAGCGTTTGGGGGGGATGGTAGTCGATTCGACGTTTTTCGATGATGAGCGGGTGCATCCGAGTTGGCCGGCGAGTGAGCTGAATAAACATTATTCGGCGGAGGTGTGTGGGCTGAATTATTATACGAATCGGATTGATTTGGTGATTTCGAATGATAAGGGACGCGTGCGCGTGGAGACGGATCCGCTGACGTCGTTTCTGCGGTTTTCGAATGAGGTGAAGGTTATTAGTAAGGGTGATCAGGGGATTTCAGCTTTGCGAAAGATTGGTAAGCCGAATCAGATTGTGTTACGGGGGAAGGTGCGGTCTTCGCAAAGTGTGGGGTTGGCGGTGGAGCAGCCGGCGGCGTATTTTGGTTTTATGTTGGCGGAGGAATTGCAGCGACGTGGGATTGCGGTAGAGGGCCAGTTGATAGAGGCTGCGGTGCCGACGGATAAGCCGTTTGATCCAGTGGCGGAGTATCGTACGCCTTTGCGGCAGG
>JAKSAU010000782.1 GCA_022361535.1 Desulfobacterales bacterium | reverse complement strand
CAAAGCTTGGCCATGGGCCGGATTCCAGCTGGTCCAGTAAAGGAGTTTCATGCTTAGCCATTTACTTACCTCCGTTAAAAGTTAATTTACATTCAATCAACAATGAAAAAGTTATTCCAAACTTTTCATCAATAGTCCATTTTCTTGTTATTTCAAAACGTTAAGATTTAATATCCGTTTTAAAAGAAACAACTTAAGCAAAATAACATTAGCTGATATAGAATTTCTGTATGCACATGTCAATAAAAATCCTGTGATTCACCGGATTTAAACAGGCTGCAAAGTGTCTGGCAATGGGAGACAATATTATCACTGATCACATCTTGCTCTGACACACCAGGCGGCCATGCCGCCATCATTTCAATCATGATATTTAAAAGCTGTTCCTCATTAAACCGGGAAATGAATTTTCTGAATTCAATGTCAAACCCATCCCGGTTAATATCATTGTGGCGGTGCAATCCTTTAAAAAAACCATTGAGTGTTGCACGGCAAACCCTGTCACCCAAAAACACAGGCTCACCGACACCGTCAATTCGGTCAAGCTGCATGCGAAGGGTTAAGTTTACCAGGAAAATCAGCAGACCGGGGAAAGGTCCGGCCGATTCATGATCCAGATCAGAGATATCCTCATATCCCCGGACAGTGATAAGCCTTACCGGCAGTTCTGGGTTTCCCGGGTCCAAGATAAAATCACCTGCAGCATGGTGCCAGGGACAAATTTGCCTGCCGGATGTTACGTCATAAGCCAGAGTCAGTATCTCGCTGATGTTTTCATAGATACGACAGCTTTGACCCAGATTCAGCTCAAGATCGCCCTGATTTGGCCGCCATACAATCAGCTTTCCAGAGCCCGGGTTGCCTGTCATATGAAACTCATGGAATCCGTCAAACCATTGTCCGAGGAAAAATCCGGCATCCCCTTTTTCAGTGTGGATCTGCCCTTGTGCATACACCTTAGGGATCACCTCAAATTCGAATCGGGATTCAAGGATTGAAAGCAACTCTGCTTCTTGACCAGCAAGATCCAGTCCTCTTTCTTTCACTGCTCCATTGAGGACAAAAGAGGTTTCCATGTCCTTAGCGCCATCATCTTTAAAAGACACGGTCATTCGTATGGGATGATACCAGGCACCGTGTTTTTCCAGGTGAAGGCCAACTTTCCACTGTCCACATGGTGGTGTGTTTTGTCCCATTACATCAGTTAGGGCTTCTGTAACATCGGCTTTACATATAAATTCCCGGGCAGCCTGAAAATAGTCACCAATTGTCCAGTCACAACTTTTGTCATTACTTGGTATTTTTGTTTCAGATTGGGAAACGAATTCGGCAGACCGGCCGGAAAGGGGCATTTGCCAGAAAGCGCAGCCCGGTGTAATTTCACCGGGCTGCCCTGTTATATAAAAGGTAAGGGATTTAAAAAGAATCATTCAGTTGGACAAGTAGTTGCCGTTAAGCTTTCCTATGGGGGGCCAGCTCATCAAGCAGCTCCTTCTTAACTTCAAAACCCAGGCTCACGGCTTCGTCACAATGCTTGATGGCCTTTTCATAGTCTTCAAGCTCAAGGTATGCCACAGCCAGGTTATTGTGGGCCACAGGAAATTTGGGTTCAACTTCTAAGGCTTCCTGGTTGGCTTTAATTCCTTCCTCTATCAGCCCTTTCATGAAGTAAGCCGTACCCAGGGTGGTATATGCCTGGATAAAATGCTTGTTGTGGATAATGGCCTTTTTCAAATGCTTGATGGCCTTATCTACTTTTTCCTCATCCTCTTTGGGATCTTTGCCATCCACAAGCTGCAGCAGAACATAAGCCATGTTGCCATAGCCCTCTGCAAAACCAGCCCGGACCTTGGTTGCACTTTGATTATAACGGTAACAACCTTCCAAGTCATTACGCTGGAGGCATAGTCCGCCCAACAGCACATAGGCTTCAGACAGTGTGGGGCTGCAGTCAATGGCCTCATGAAGCTCTTTTTCCGCTTCAGCAAATTCCTGTTTACCCATCAGCGCCACAGCAAGGTTGTAGTGTGTAGTTCCGCACTCCTCATTTTGGGCCAGGGCATAACGCAGCTTAGCGATATGCTCGTCAGCATTCTTGGGCAGGTGACTTTGGTCTTGGGGCTCGGACATATATAACTCCTCGAAACTTTTATCGTTTTATTTATTGTCTTTCGGTTAAAATCTTATATAATAGACTACTTCGTCCAGGTGTCAAGGTCTTTAATTTTGGCTGACCTACCATAATTTCCTTGAAGACCTGACCCAAACTGTGGTAGCAACTCATTTTTTACCCGCCCGGAACGGGCATATTAATTATCAGGAGTTAGTAAGTTATGGAACAAGGATGCTACACTGCACTCGTCACCCCATTTACATCAGCGGGCGAACTGGACCAGGACGGTCTGGCACAGCTCATTGATTTTCAAATGGAAAACGGAATTACCGGAATTCTGGCCACCGGTACCACCGGTGAGAGCCCGACCTTTAAGTGGAAAGAGCATGACCACGTCATCGCCTTGACCGCCAAGCAGACCAAGGGCAAGTGTAAGTGCATCGCTGGAACAGGCTCCAACAACACCCAGGAAGCAGTCGTGGCAACCGGTCATGCTGCCGGGGAAGGCGTTGATAGCGTTCTTCTGGTCGACCCATATTATAACGGCCCCTCTTCTCTTGAAATCCGCCGTGAGTATTATGAGGTTGTGGCAAAGGAATATCCGGACTTAGACATCATACCTTATATAATACCAGGCAGAACCGGAGCCCAGATGTTGCCCCAGGACCTTGCCATTCTTGCTGAAACCTGTCCCAATGTTAATTGCGTCAAAGAGGCCACTGGCAACTTGGACAATATGAAGCTGACACGGAAACTCTGCGGTGACAACTTCAACATCCTTTCCGGTGATGACGGTATAGTTTACCAAATCATGACAGATACAGATATCAAAGCCTGCGGCTCCATCTCAGTGATGTCAAACCTTGCGCCCGGATTTATGTCCAAAATGGTCTCCCTTATCAATCAAGGTGATGCGGACAAGGCCCTGGAAATTCAGACAGCGCTAAAACCCCTGTTGGATTTGGTCGTCATCACAACAGAAGAAGAATCAAAGTTTGGGCCTGTATCCTGCAGAGCCAGGAATCCTCTGCCCTTAAAGACTATGATGCAGATATTAGGCATGCCGTCAGGTCCCTGCAGGGCTCCATTGGGAAAAATGAGCCGTAAAGGATTTGATATTGCTCTGGCTGCTCTTAAGCAAGTTCAAAAAGACAACCCTGAAATTCTTGACCCAATCGCCAAATTTTTCAATATCGATGTTGATGCAAGGTTGAATGATGAGGCTCATCATGATGGACTCTGGTATGATTATTAATTAATCATCTAAAGATTAATCAGATATATACAAAGCGGGAGAAAGACAACAGCGTCTTTCTCCCGCTTTTTTTACACACTATAACTGCTTTTTTGTTTTTTCCAGCTGCCTAAAAAATTATTATAGAGCTTGTCCTCGCTCATACAGCTCAAGTCTTCTTTTAAATTCCTCATCAAACATATCAAAATCGGGGCTATTCTTTTTTACCAGGGTCATGGCTTCTATTTGGCTCCCAATGGCCTGACTGAACAAACCGGATTCGGCATAAGCAGCAGCCAGAGTAGCCGAAAAAACAGGATCAGGCGAATCGGGGGGTGTTAGCTCAACTGCCTTTTTTGCAAACTGAACAGCCTTTGTCCCATCTCGGAAATCATTATTCGGACACGCCGCATAAAACCAGGCCATTGCTTCGTAGGTATATGGATTTTCAGGAGCAAACTTCATGGCTTTTTCAAAATCAGCCAAAGCTAAATTATAGTTTCGTGCCTTTACATAGGTTTTTCCCCGATGAATATATACATCTGCATTT
>JAKSAU010000950.1 GCA_022361535.1 Desulfobacterales bacterium | reverse complement strand
GCCGGCATGCGGATTCCCACTGTGTCGCCGCCTGCCGTGACGTTGGAGGGCACGTACTCCGATTTCGGGAGCACGATGGTCAGCGGGCCGGGCCAGAGTTCCTCCATCAGCGCCTCGGCCGCTTTAGGCAGGCGTCGAACCAGCCATTCGATCTGCCGGACGGCGGACACATGGACGATCAACGGATTGCTCAGCGGCCTTGACTTCGCCGTGAACAGGCTCTGCACGGCGCTGCGATTGAAGGCATCGCAGCCCAGTCCGTAGACCGTCTCGGTGGGAAAGCCCACCAAGCCGCCGTTCCGGATTTGCTGTGCCGCCTCCTGAATGGAAATCAATCCGCTTGATCCGACCATGTCAGCGGAGGAACGATTCATAATCCGCCACGCTCCCGTCGTCCAGACTGCAGGAGATGATGGATCGGCCGAGGGGATCGATGTCCGATTGCAGGTAGCCCCTCAGCTGATCCTTGAAAAACTGCGTCAGCATGGCAGATCCCTCGTCATACGCCTCGAGCCCCACTTCGGGCTGCGTCTCGACTTTCAGGAACCATTTGGGGATCGTCACCCCTTCGATGCGCATCCGGTCCAGGGAGTACCCCAAAAGCGGACACCGGGACGGAGAGATTTGGCTTTCGTCGAACTTCGCGGAACCTCGGCGCGCCATGTAGTCCCGCGCCAGCCACTGGGGCATGAAACTGGTTTCCCAAACCCCGATGTGCTGGTTGGGGACCAGGATGAAACAGGTGTCCAGGGTGTCTTGAATCTGCCTTAGGAGAAGGTTCGCCTGACTGACCTTGCGCCCGGTGGAAAACGGCCAGTAGCTCCCGACGCCTTCGCTGGACATGCCTTCGGTTCCGACGATGCTGGGATTCGCGTGCCCGCGAGGCGCGACGAGCCGCCACAACCAGGCGAGGGCCGGCGGCAGGATGTGCATCAATCCGAGAATCCCGTAAGACGGGGAATCGGCATGGCACGGCGGGGTTCGGACTCCGAAGGAACGGATATCGATGTCCACCGCGTCATCGACGGTGTCCGGCATGCTGTTTCGCGGCACGATCACCCGGGGGTTCGGACACGGCGTGTCCGGCGCATCCATGACGTGATCCCAAATCAGGGCCGTGCTCTTCGGCGACGCATCGACGTTCAGGAAGAGCTGGTGCCCGGTGGGGGCGATCGTCAAGCTCTCGAGTTCCGGATCTGTTCCGTAGCCCTTGATGTGATCCACCCGGATGAACCACGCATCCTCCGCATCCACCATGGTGAGTTTCCCCGACGTGTTCTGGAGGTCGGGATGGCACATTCCCATGTCGTCGCAGACCGGATGAAGTTCGCAGGTCCGAGGAATCTCCACGTAACGGGTTTCGCCGGTCAGGGTGTTCTTCCCCAGGATCAGCCGGCCGTCCGAGAGCCGATGGGGCTGCTGGAGCATCTCGCTCTTGCCGCCGCCGCTGGCTCCTTCATGCATCACCGTCACGATGTTGTCGTAGGGGGTCTTCACCTGCACCGTCGAGCAATGGGTCGTAACCCACCCTTCCTGCTCACCGCGTTCGATCAGGGCGCCGTACACGCCCTTCTTCGCGCTCGGACCCGGATACAAGTTGAAGGAAAAGATCTCATGCAGGTGACTGCGGTCGTGGACGACGATCTGCTGCCCGCCGAAG
>JAKSAU010000552.1 GCA_022361535.1 Desulfobacterales bacterium | reverse complement strand
TGTCAATACCCAGTTGGATCACCAGACCCCCTTTCAGCTTCTTATCGCCACCATCATGTCTGCCCAGTGTACAGACAACCAGGTCAACAAGGTAACCAAGGTGTTATTCTACCACTACCCGGACCCTGAGTCTCTGGCCTGTGCCCCTTTGGATGACATCAAGCGGATTATTTATTCCACCGGCTTTTACAATAACAAGGCTAAAAATATCAAGGCCTGTGCCAGGAAAATTGTTGATGAGTTTAATAGTGTTGTCCCTGAACAGATTGAATTGCTGACCACACTGCCCGGGGTAGGGCGCAAAACAGCCAATGTTGTCAGGTCGGTTTGTTTTGGCATCCAGACTATAGTGGTGGACACTCATGTCCATCGAATCTCAAGGCGACTTGGGCTAAGTGACAAAAAAGATCCGGTTAAAGTGGAGTTTGAACTGATGGAAATCCTTCCCAAGCCGGTCTGGAATGACATCTCTCTTCAGTTTATCTATTTTGGCAGGGAAATATGCGATGCCAAAAAGCCTTTGTGCGACCAGTGTTTTCTCTATGATATCTGTCCAACCAGAGGCAAGTGACATTAATTTATTTTCCCAGCATAATACGGATTATTTCCTTGTCTGTTTCCCGCATTCCGTCCCGACCAAGCCTGCCGATATTTGCAATGGTATTTTCCACGCCTTTGGTGACAAGACCTTCGCCGCCATAGAATTGCTGCCCGTTTTCATACATGTGAAAGCCTAAAATACCAGCCTCTACGGAAGAGGCTATTTTGGCAGCGCATGATGGCTTTGCCCCATCGCAGACAATACCTGAAACAATTGCCAGGGCATTGACGATGGTATGAGCGATTTCTTTGAACCGACCGCCATGGAGCCATGCAATACCAGCACCAGCTCCCACACCTGCGCTGACTGCCCCGCAGTATGCTGACAATCTTCCAATGCCCGTTTTCTGGTGGATTGTAATTAAATTTGATACGACTAATGCTCTTAAGGTATCTTCCTCGTCGGTTTTGAGTTCTTTTGCATACTCGATGACAGGAACAGATGCTGTTATCCCCTGGTTACCACTGCCGGAAACGATAACGACAGGCAGTTCACATCCGCTCATCCTGGCATCTGACCCGGCAGCAGCCATGGCCTTGGCTCTGATTTTAATGTCGTCCCCCCAGGTATTAAGTAAAACCGAACCAATATTGGCTCCCCACTTGCCTTGTATTCCTTCCTTGGCAATCAAAATGTTGTATTTGATTTGGCGTTTTAAAATGTCCTTAACGTCAGATATGTCAACTGAGTCTGCAAAATCGATAATATCAGCCACATTTAAGGCAGATCGATCTGTAAGGGTGTTGCTCCCTGTTTCTTCACAAGGCTGGCTTGAAAAAATGACATTGCCGTCTTTTGTTATTTCCACGATATTGGTGTGAAAGTGGGAAATCCTGACCGAGGCACTGGATTTTCCAGCAGAAACCGAGACCTTTAGATCAAAAATCAGGTCCCCTTTTGTACTTGAAACCGTAACTTGATTTGTTTCAAGAAAGGCTTTCATGTCTTTGCGTCCCTGGTCATCTACATTGGCAATGACCTCCAATACTTTATCCGGATCTCCTGCAACGATTCCGGCAACAGCAGACGCCTCAATTCCTCTTAGGTTCCCCGTGTTTGGAACCACAACGCTTTTGACATTTTTAATGATATTGTCGCTGGCATCAATATGCACCTGATCAGGTTGTAAACCCAAGGTTTGTCTGGCCTTGGCAGCAGCATAGGCAATAGCAATGGGTTCGGTACATCCCATGGCAGGAACCAGTTCTTCTTTAAGGATGCTCACGTAAGCTTTGTATTGTTTGTCAGTTTTTTTCATGCTGCCCTCTGTATTGGATAGTAGTGTCTGAATGGTAAATGAAGCCTAACATAGGCGATTGGAAAATTCCATGGTTAGGGGCATTTCAAGATCCCGAATAAAAAATGTTGTATGCTATGCTTCAATATAGAGAATTTCGTTTGCTTGCAGGTATGATTGGTGTACAAATTGAATTGCATTGCCTGTGATAATTAATCTTTTAGGAGGCCTCCATGTTGAAAAAGAAAATGTTTAAAGCAATCGCTTATATAGCGGTAAGTCTGTCATGTGTTTTAAATGCCGGATGTGTCGCAGTTTCAGAAAAAAGCGAAGAAATATCAAAAGAGTATATTGTCTGTCAGGAGCCAAGGCCTGAAATATGCACACAACAATATGACCCGGTTTGCGGCTACTTGGCTGACGGGACCCAGAAGACATATGGAAATGGGTGCACTGCCTGTTCTGATCAGAAGGTTACGAAGTATAAACTTGGCGCATGTCCAGAATGAGATCGTAAGGAAATCTTCTCTTTTTTTCTTTACCAGGAGCTTTAGATTTGATGTCTGTGAGGACTAAAAAAGTATTTTTATAGAGGTATAGTTCAAAGCCTTCGGATAGTCTACAAAATACAATATGTATAGACTGCTAATGTTGTCCTATGTTTAGAAATCTTTATTTGATCTGATAGACGATTTCAAAAAAAATCAAGCTAATAATGTATGAAATGCACTTTTCATTATAAAGACCCGAATCCAATATATTGTGGGTAGAGCTAAGAATCAAAAATCTGAGCATTTATAGACAGATTGCTCGCTATTGGTACATTCCAAGTTACTCAACTTATGTAAAAAAAATATTCTGGTAAAAATTGTCAAATTCCGCTAATTCTCTAATAAATCCTATAAAATAAGAGTCTTGCAAATTAAAGTTATTATTTATTATCCACCAGGAGGTTGCTGAATGAATGAGAAATTATTTTCAACTGTTTATCTTATTGCAATCATTGTGCTTCTACAAGGATGTGTAAGCAGTGGATATGATAATTTCAAAGGCATTTCGGATCGTCCGGAGAACGAAATTGAACTTAAGGGAAAACTGTATAAGCCAGAAGGTGATGGCCCTTTTCCCGCTGTAATACTATTACACCGGTGCGCCGGGATAGAAACTTATGATTATAAATGGGCTTCGAGGCTTAAAAACTTGGGATATGTCGCATTTCTTGTAGATAGTTTTGGTCCAAGAAGAATATCAAATGCTTGTGGAAATAGTGGTTCTATCGGCTATAAGGATCGCGCAATGGACGCGTATAGTGCAAAAAGATATCTCTCAAAACTGTCTTTCATTAATTCTGAGAGGATAGCCGTGATTGGGTGGAGCATGGGAGGAAATGGAGTTCTTCAAGCCCTCGATCCTGTTATGAAAGACTTATTACCTTCCGAATACAGTGATCATTTTAAGGCTGCAATTTCGTTTTATCCGTACTGTTTTAATTGGTTGGATAATTTAACGTCTCCACTATTGATTCTTGCCGGTGGAAAGGATGACTGGACGCCTGTAGACTACTGTGAGAACAGAATGCCAAAAATAAAAACAAAACATGAAGTTAAATTAAAAATTTACCAAGATGCTTACCATTGTTTTGATTGCACAGGCAGAGATACTGTTTATCAGGGTCATAAGTTGAAATATAATAGTAAAGTAACTGCGGACTCAGTAATTCAGGTTGAAAAATTTCTTGCTAAATATCTAAAAAACTAATTTCGCTATGGTTCTTCTATAAATCATATTCATCAATTTAACAGGGTTCCTACTGTGCGGTAATACTTGTAGAAGGAATAACAATTTCAATCACTTTTGTGTTTCCATTAAGCTGAGTGAAACATCATGGAATTATCTGTCACTTTTGCTCCAAATGACCGCCCACAAGATTTATACCAATTGCCAAAATAAATTTCCGATTTATCCTGGTCAACAAGGGTATTCCATATAATAAATACCGGCTCGTTAATTCTAAG
>JAKSAU010000704.1 GCA_022361535.1 Desulfobacterales bacterium | reverse complement strand
GCAGCTCTTGTCCGGGCGGAAAAAAGGGCATCAAGATCAGAAGAGCCTGAATTCCACTTCAAAGTAGAAAGGGAAAACGATAAAACAATCTTCAACGTTGAAGGACGCCTGTCGGGTGACTGGGGCGGCTCTGAATTACAGGCAGCAGAAGTCATATCAAACAGTAACACCATTGAGTTCCGGTTTCATCCGGACTTTTCCATTGACCGTGCAGGGGTGCTGAAACTTACACAATTTTTGCAAACTGTGGATGAAAAAGGAGGGCATGTCCGGTTAACTGGCCTGTCTTTTAATTATATTCGGTTTTTTGAAATGGTTGGCATCCACAAAATGGCTCAACTGATTCCGGGCAAAGATGAGGAGCCGGGAATTTGAGTCAAGCCGGTTTTGACATACCTGAACTTCCGGATGTACTAAATCGTCCACGACTTTTTGATTTGTTCAGAGCCAGGGCTCATTGCAGAATTGTGTTGGTCACAGGCCAGGCCGCACAAGGTAAATCAACACTTGTGGCAGACTATCTTTCAAGGCAGGATGCAAAAACCTTATGGTTTCATCTTACTCCTGCTGCTTCAGATCACGGTGTCCTTTTTGACCTTTTATCAAAAGGTTTTGGTCACTTGGATCATGGCTCGCAGCCAGGAGTCGCCCCCCCTCATATCACATTGGGCAGCCATAAAGATCTTTTGCGCCGAATTGATTTGCTTGTGACACTGCTTCGTAAATGGGATCGTCCCTTAAATATAGTTCTTGATGATTTAGAAACCATTGACAGCCAAGGAACAGCTTTTGATTTTATTGAGCATTTAATCAGTGAGAGTCCAGGCCCAATAAGATTTTTTCTTTTATCCCGCAAGGCCCCAAAATTAAATCTAACCCGGTTCCGGATGGAAAAGCAATTGCTCTGCCTGGAGAATACGGATCTTGCTTTTACAAGGGAAGAAACCCTGGCGTTTTTTCAACAATTAGGAGCTGATTTCGGTGAATTGGATGTCCGTGAAATAGAGAAAATCATATCCGTAACAGAAGGGTGGGCCGGGGGACTTGTGCTTGTTTCAGAGTCTGTTCGCTTATCGCGAGGCATTGAACAATTACCCGAGCGCTTGACATCAGAAGCGTTTTCTTACTTTTCAGATGAGATCTACTTAAGGCAACCTGAACAGATAAGATCTTTCTTAATGACCTCTGCTCTCTTTGATGAGTTGGATACCCGTATTTTGTCCTCTTTTTTTAAAGACATAGAGCCGCGTGATGTGTTGGATCGGTTGGAAAAACGAAATTTGTTCATCCAGAAGATCAAGCCTGATAGTAAATGGCCTGTATTTAAGTATAATAATTTGTTCAGAGATTTTCTCAGGAGTGATCTTGAGAATACCGTGGGAAAAGAAAATATTCTTTCTTTAAACCGGCGCGCCGGTATGATTTATTGGGAAAACAAGATCCACGATAAAGCCGTCAGTTTTCTAATCGCCGGTCAAGACTATCGCCAGGTGGCAGACATTATACGAATTAAGGGTGCAGGGGATTTGATCAGCGGCAGGTCCGACCAGTTGGCAGAATGGATATCTGCATTGCCTAAAGAAATAAGCCAGTCAGATCCCTGGCTGGTCTTCTTTTCCACCGCAGCCAGACGAATTAAAGGGGGGCGGGAAAATATTTCAGCATTCCAAAATGCACTTAAAACCTTTTCCGAGCAGGAGGATATACGCGGAATGCTTCTTTGTATTGCTTACCTTATTGAAGCCGCCGTGTTTATCCGTCAGCCATCCCGGGTGATTTTAAGGTGGATTGACGAAGGGGAAGCGCTCCTTGAACGTTTAAAAGGAATGCACCGGTATACCTGGGCCAGAACGCTGCTATGGCAGCAGATAGGTCTTGGTTATATCGCAGGTAACGGGGACATACCCAAAGGTATTTCTGCCTGCAGAAATGCACTTCTCCTGGCCCGCCGTATTGAAAACCAGGATCTTATGCTCAACGCCTCAACGATCCTGACTCTGGGATTTGTTCAGTCCGGTGATTTTGCCAATGCAAGGGACATGCTTGGAAAAATAAGTACTTATACAGGGGAAGGACAATATCCTGAATACCGAGCGCTTAAAAATATCACGAATATCGATTTTGCCATAAAAAAAGGTGATTTGGATCTGGCCAGTCAGCTTCTTTCGCAGACAGAGACAGATATTGAAAAATTTGGTTTGATATTTTTATACCCTGGATTCGTTGAGGCACAAGCCGCACTTTTTACCTCTTTAGGACAGTTTAACCAGGCTGTCCAGGCTGCAGACCATCTATCGGATTTTTCCATTCTTGAAGGCAATGAGTTTTACATGGGTATTTCTCATCGAATTAAATCTCTTGTTAGCCTGTACCAAGAAGATTACCCAAATGCTGTTGAATCTGCGAACCTTGCCATTGAGGGCTTTGGGCGAACAAAGCGGGGGAATATTCATCTGAATATAGCCCGGCAGATTAAAGGAATCTCCCTTTTCCAAATTGGTGAACTGGAAAAAGCCCATAACATATTGGAACCTGTACTGATTTATTTTGATAAGATCGGATCTGACTTAAGTTTTTGTGAAACCGCTTTTGTTTTATGCCTTATAAAACCTGATCAGGAGCTTTTGCTGACTGCATTTAACAAAGCAAAGGAAAATCAGTATTTACGCTTTCCCCTTTTAAATAATAAAATCCTTGGCAAAGCATTTGTTTTGGCCGGTCTCGCTAACGAAATGACTGAACCATTGGTCGCATACTATAAGACAATCCAGACACAATCCCTTTCTGATGCTGTTGACGATGAGGTTTTAGCAATACTTGACGCAGCAAAGAAAAAAGAACGTTCCGGGTTAACGGAAAAACTTTTCCCCCTATACAGAATTTCACGTCCAACATTATTTATTCAAACCTTTGGCGCTTTCAGGGTGAAAATCAACGGTCGAAGTCTGGACCCGTCCGTATTTGGTGGGGGAAAGCCTGTTTTATTGTTGAAGGCCATAGTTTTAAAAGGGGGCAAAGATATTCCAAAGGAAGTTTTAATTGATACGCTTTGGCCTGATGCATCAGTTGCTGCAGGTGAGAAGAATTTTAAAATCAATCTTCATCGACTAAGAAAAGCACTTGAACCCAATTATATAAAGTCGTTTGGCTATCTTTTTATCAGTCAGAAATCCGGTCGGGTTTCTTTAGACTCAGACCTGGTTTCGTTAGATACACAGTTATTTGAAGATTTAGCAGGGCAGGGTGTCCGCTATATGGAATCTGGGCAGTTTGAACAGTCTCTACTATGTTTTTCAAAAGCAATTGAGTTTTATCACGGAGATTATTTTGGGGATGACCCATACCTTGAGTGGGGACGATCTCATCGGGACTACTACCGGCAAAAATGCATTGAAGTATTAGAAAAAATAGCTGGACTGCACCGCTCGTTGGACAACTGGCAGGACGCAATTGACACATGGATGAAGATTCTTTCTTTTGATCCTTGTAGTGAAAAGGCATTCAGAAAGCTAATGACCCTTTATTATGAAGCGGGTATGAAAACAGAAGCTCTCCGTCTTTTTGACCGCTGCAAAGATATCCTGCGAACTGAGCTCGATGCAGAGCCGGAAGCTTTAACCATAGAGATTTATAATAAGGTGAAAGGACGGTAAGGTAAGTTAAAAAAGTATTGGATAATCATCTTTAAAAAAGAAAGTAGTATTCGCCATTGTGATTGACCAGCCGCTTTTGGAAAGGGTGATATCAAGAGTGCAAAGATCTCATATCCTGTTTTAAGTTGAGGTTGAATCTATGATTAGAAAAAAGTTCAAGTATTTTCTCTACCATTATCTGTTTCCCCATGGCGGGTTGTTTTTTGTAAAACTGCTTTCTGCCACTTATCGTGTGAGAATTGTAGACCCTGAAAACGAACAAAGTGTCTTGCGATCGGGCAGGCAGTTGGTTTATGCGTCATGGCATCAGCGGTTTTTTCCGGGAATCACTTTTTTTTCGACACGCAAACCAATCGCTATTATCATCTCTAAAAGTCGCGACGGCGAAATGGCTGCAAGGGCTGTTGGTATACTGGGATGGCGACCGGTAAGAGGGTCTTCGTCAAAAGGGGGAAAAGAGGCACTTGAAGAGATTAAAAGCCTTGCCACCCAAAAGTATAAAGTCGGCCATATCGTAGATGGTCCTCAAGGCCCTTTTGGAACCGTAAAACCCGGATTAATTCGAATTGCACAATATGCAGGACTGCCAATTGTTCCAACCATTACATCAGGCCAGAACCGGTGGGTATTTAATTCCTGGGACCGGTTCATGGTACCAAAACCTTTTTCCCGGGTGATCATCCGGTTTGGTGAGCCCATTGACGTACCTGAAAAAATGGACGAATTGGAATTCAAAAGCATGCAGAAACAAGTAGAAAAGACCTTGGCAGAGCTTTATGAAGATACAGATGCCATATGGGATTCTAAAGAGCGTATAAATTCCGTATACAGATAAACAATTTTGATCCGTATACAGGCAACATGAATTAACGTTTTATGAATGTTGGTTATATAATAAAATAAGGTTAATCCAAGCCTTTTATTGCTTCCATTATGATTCCCAGATCAGGCCGAAAATTGATGTCAGATACATGAATCCATTTGATGATGCCTTGTTTATCCACAAGAAACAAAGCCCTTTCTGCTGTCCCATCGGTTCTGAGAACCCCGTAAGAATCAGCCGTTTTTCCATGGGGCCAAAAATCCGATAACACCTCGAACCAGAGTTCTCCCATTTGCCTGGTCCAGGCATAGAGGGTCGGAATATTATCTGTGGTGATGCCTAGTAGAATTGTGTCGTGTTTTTCAAACAGGGGCTTGGCAATATTGTATCCAGGCCATTGGTCTGAACAGACAGGAGTCCATGCAGCTGGTACAAATGTAATCAGAACATTGTGTTTGCCTTTATATTGGCTTAACTGAATGTTTTTACCTGAAACTGATTTAAGAGTAAAATCCGGAGCCGCTTCTCCCACGGACACCTTAAGTTTGCTGTCTATGGGAGTAAGGCGGCCAGGGTCGTGAATATTATCCTCAAAGGCCGTTGATGCACCTAAGGCGTGTGTTGTCATTAGAACACAGACCCACAGAATATGAAAAAGCAATTTTAGCGTAGTCATTCCTATTCTCCGTTATGAATCGCATATCATTCTGAAGCGTTTATCAGGCGCTCGAAAAAATCATCAATATCCTTAATTTCTCCTGAATGGGTAAAAAAGATGCGGCTTCCCTCTGGAGCCCCGGGTTTTAAGGCAATGAAAAAAGGGGTACCTTTTTCTCCAACTTTTTTATGTATTTTAAAATCATCATCGCTGAACAAAGGGAATTCAATTTTATAATTTTCTTTGAAAAACTGTGTTTCATAACTTGAGTTTCCTGCCCCAATACCAATAAGACGAATAGATTTTTCCTGGTATGCTTTCAGCTTTTCATAAAGTTGGTTGACCTTTGGCGCTTCCCGCTGACAGATCGGGCAATACATCGAAAAAATCTCAATGACAAGGATGTCTGCATCTACCTGATAAGGGATGAAATCTTCTGTACCCGAAAGGCCCAGGTACTGGCATGCTGCCTTTTCCTGAGGAGCAGGAAGGCTGAAATCCAAGTCCACTCCTTCTGACGCTGCAATTGCAGTCAAAGAGTTAAACACAATAGCTAAAATCAGAATAGAAAAGGCAAGTCCACGCATATCATTCTCCTAAGGTTATGGGGCTATTGATCCGCTGGTCTCTGGTGGACGATATCCACGTTCTTTTGCCTTGATGTCCAGATGAAGTGTTGCGATTTGCTCCAGCTTTGGAAAGAATCTTCTTCCCAACTGTCTCGTATCAACGGTTTTTAAATAATGTCCGCAATCATCGCAGCAATAGACCCTGTATTCGGGTTCTTCACCGGAGTAAAAGTAATGCTGAGTATCTGCACCAGTGGCATCACAGAAAATACATGTCATACGTTTTACAGGCCAAATATGGCTGCAAAGGCTGCAACTGACAAGCTTTTTGCCGGAATCGTCCAGAATCGACAAATCAGGCAGGCTGCCGCAAATGGGGCAATACCCTTTGTCAGTCTGCTCTTTTTCTTTAAGATAAGCGTCAAGTTGTGTGGCGCAAGCCTGAATTGAAGGAAGCATGGCTGAAAACCCGAAAAACCCTAAGGCTTCTGTACTGATTTTACAGCTGTCTGCGGTTTTTTGGATATCTTTGCCATCCAGCAGATCGAAAAAGAGATGATCAAGGTCAAGGTTGGATTCGGCAGCTCCGGTTTTATCCAGGCACAAGGCCAGATTTTCTCCGGCTTGGGCAAGTTTCGGCGCATGGTCGACGGCAAGCTGGCATATTGCCCGCATCAATTTTTTTGCTGCCTTTATATCGATCTTGAATTGAGACGGGGTGATCAAAGGCATATCATTTTCCCGTTTTAGTGCCAGAAGATCGTCTTCTATAATAATTGGATCCGGACAGATAGCGGCCCTTGTTTCAGCCTGTGCACCAAAGACGCGGCTGTAAAAGTCCATTATAGGGCCGTAGGCAGGCCTGGTGCGGGTAAGCGTGCCTGCAATCTGGCTGATTTGATCCTGGGTAAGGTCTAATGCCTGATATTTGGAAGGCTGTGTTTCATGGACTTTTGAGGGTGTACCTGGTGTGTAGGTGTTTGGCATCATTTACTATTCCTTTGTATCCCCCGGGGAAATTCCCCGGGGGAAGCCGGATTTAAAAGTTATTTATACACGCATTAAACGTCCAAAAGGACCCATCATTTTACGGATGGCTGCTGTACGGGTCATGCCTTGGTTACCGCGGCCTGCACTGGCAACAGCATACTCTGCATAAAGTGCTGGATCATGGGCAACCAGATAGATGACATTTAATGCATCTGAGTCAAGCAATGCGGCATTGGGATACCGTTTACTGACTACTGCCAGCCGTTCCTGGGCCAACGCCATCATGTCTTCTCTGTCTCCGAAGTTCATGGTCCCGGTGGGGCAGGTGGTGACACACGCCGGTTTCAACCCGTTATGAACGCGATCGTTACACATATCACATTTGGAAAGGGTCCCGTCTTCAGCTTTCCTGGGGATGTTATACGGACAGGAATCAATGATTTCATCCGGATCCAGGCTGGCCGTCCGGGTCGTATACAAAATCGCACCCGTACGTTCATCCTGATAAATCGCTCCTTCATCCGCAGCCGTTTCCAAACAGGGAGCATCAATGCAGTGACGGCACTGGTCTGGGAAAAAGAGCCAGTTCAGTTTGCCATCCACAATCTCTTCAGACATGCGAACCAGTTTGTAGGTTAAAAAGGACAGATCCTCAGGGTTCTGATAACTGCCCATATTCACGGTTTTTTCCGCCGGCAGGTCGTGCCATTGCTTGCAAGCCACTTGGCAACCTCTGCAGGCGGTACACAGAGTGGTATCGATGAGAAATGTTTTCGTCATGGTTGGCTCTCCTTAAAGCTTTGTCACATTGACCATAAAGGCCTTGGTTTCAGGGATCCTGGTATTGGGGTCCCCGGCTGGCGGGGTCAGCAGGTTTGCACTTTCCTCGGTACCGGTGGCTGGCCAGCGCCAACCGTAGTGCCATGGAAGCCCGACCTGATGAACCGTGGCATAGCCGACCTTAAACGGTTTGAGCCGCTTTGTGACAATGGCCGTGCATTCAAGGGATGCCCGGGCAGAGGATACGTTCACCCGTTCACCGTTTTTAATGCCCCTTAACTGAGCCAGTTCTTCACTCATTTCCACGAATACGTTAGGATGCAGTTCCATGAGCCATTCCTGGGGACGGGTCATAAGACCTGTTTGCCAGTGTTCGCATACCCTGTAGGTGGTACCTACAAACGGGAATCTTGGATCACAGGTGGCATGCTGATCATCCTTGGTTGTGTAAACCACAGCCGTCGGGTTGACCATCTGGGAAGAGAAATAGTTCTTTTCCACAGGACATTCCAGGGGCTCATAATGCTCGGGGAACGGTCCGTCAGCCCGTCCAGGACCAAAAATCTGGCCATGGCCGTGCTTTCTCATGATAAATGGATGTTTTGCATCGTCGCGTTTGGACCCATCCGGGTTTTCAAGCGGATACCAGCCGCCGTCAGGTACGTCTCCGGTCCATTTTTTAGATACGTATTTTCCGTTTTTAACATCACCTTCAAACCGGACCACCCAGTTCTTTTCATCCCAAGGCTGTCCTTTTGGATCCACTGACGCCCTGTTGTAAATGATGCGGCGGTTAACAGGCCAGCACCAGGCAAATTCCGGGTAAAGACCAATCTTGTTCACCGCATCCTTATTGGATTTACGGGCAGACATATTGCCTTTTTCCGTATAGGAGTTGCAATAGAGCCAGTTACCTGATGAGGTGGAGCCGTCAGCCTGGAGAAAGGCAAATGAGGGAACAAGTGTCCCTTTCTTATACATTTTGCCTTTAACCTTTGTATCTTTTACAAAATATCCGTTGATCTCTTTGGCTGTCTTATGGGGATCATAAACACCGTTTGTTTCATAGTCCCACTTCAGGTTTTTAATGGGTTCCGGGAATTTTCCGCCGTGGGCATACTCTTCTTTGATCAAATGACCCAAATGCATGATGATATCACCATCAGGCTTGCTGTTACCCATGGGCTTGGGACCCTGGTAACGCCATTGCATCCACCGACCGGAGTTGGTAACAGACCCTTCTTTTTCGACGGCCACACAGGCCGGCAGCATGAAGACCTCAGTTTTGATATCTTTTGGATTCATGCCCGGACCTTTCCAGAAGGAACCGGTTTCATTGTCAAAAAGATTGACGTTGACCATCCAATCGAGTTTGGTTAGTGCTTTCCTGATTTTGGCGGCATTCGAGCCTGAGCATGCAGGGTTCTGGCCCCAGGCAAAAAAGCCGTTCATCTCTTCTTTATACATGGAGTCAAAGAGATCAAACCAGGAATAGCCTTTTCCGTCATCCACCTTAGGCAGCCAGTCATAACCAAAATCATTGGATTTCTTGGCACTATCACCAAAGAAGGATTTGAGCAGGCTCACTGAGTATTTGGGATAATTCTGCCACCAGTTGGCAGACATGGGATCCTTGGATACCGGTGTCCACTTTTTATTGTATGCGGCAAGACTGTTATTTGAGGATCTCGGAGTTTTAAGATAACCAGGCCAGATATGCCAAAGCAGGCAGTGATCCGTAGAGCCCTGAACATTTGATTCACCGCGAAGGGCATTAACCCCGCCACCGGCCACACCCATGTTTCCAAGCAACAACTGAATCATGGCCATTGTCCGGATAATCTGGGTGCCTACCGTATGCTGGGTCCAGCCCATGGCATACATAATGGTTCCGGCTTTCCCCCTGGCACCTGTGGCTGCATAGGTCTTGTAAACTTCGAGCAGGTCTTCTTTTGGCGTACCGGTAACAAGGGATACCTTATCCAGGTCATACCGCTCAAAGTGTTTTTTCATCAGTTGGAATACGGAGCGCTCATGCTTTAAGCTGCGATCCATTTTGGGGACCCCTTTTGAATCCATTTCAAAAGCCCAGGTGGACTTATCGTAGGAACCAAGGGAAGGCCCTTCATTGGAGGGTTTGTAGCCGGAAAAAAGGCCGTCGTCAAACCCATAAGATT